>NZ_CFQVBI010000072.1:0-84517 GCF_986095205.1 Megamonas sp.
ACATTCACGCTTAACTTTATTTCATGTTTACGTTGTAGTTCAGATATCTTTAGGGTTTTCCAGCAATTCAAACAGTATTGGATAGCTCTTTGTCTATCTCTACGTACATATTTCTATATACGCTGACTATTTTATTCGCCTAACTCATGATTAAAATCACAAGTGTGCAGCTCACAATAATCAATAATAAATTTGTCAAAATTTCATCTCCCCAATAAATCATTTAATACATAAATTCATCTAAACTTTTTTTAACTGCATTCATTGCTTCTATTATATTTTTTTGTTCAATTATCTGAATTAAATTTGTATGGTTTTTAATACTCAATGATATGCCATTTTCACTTAATAATACTTTTTTTATAAATGGTTCAAAAATAGTTATAACCGTAGCTAGAATAGTTTCCACTAAATGATTATGTGTTGCCTTTGCTACAGTTAAATGAAATTGCATATCTAATTCTACAAAAGACTCTATGTTATTATGTCCATTTTCCAATAATTCCTTTGTTTTTAATACAATAGTTTTAACCTCTGTTATATCCTCAGCTGTTGCTTTTTTATTGCCATTAAAATTACCATAGTTTCCAATAACACGCGTAACTCATAAATATCTTTTGCACATTTAGGTTCTAAAATTAATTTAAAAATTAATGGGTTAAATACATCATGAGAAATTTCTTTTGCTAAAAATGTTCCTTGCCCTCTTTTGGTTTCCAATACTCCTATAGCATTTAACATTTTAATAGCTTCTCTTAAGGAATTTCTCCCTACACCTAATTTTTCACATAATTGTGCTTCAGATAATAATTTATCTCCTGGCTTAAAATCACCTTCTAATATAGCTTGAGACAACTGAATAATTATTTCATTCACTAAACTTTCTTGATTTTTTATACGAGTTAAAGCCACTAAATTCACCATTCTTTACAATATAATATCTTTTAATTATAACTATATTCTAAAAAAATGTAAAAGCATATATAACAAACTGTTAATAATAAAATTATTATTAATGCATCCATAAGTTCATAATAAACGTAATTTATAAAAATATATTTATTTTAAAAATTATCAAAAAACTATTTACAAAACATAAACAATATGATATATTCTTCTTGTAGGTTGTAGGATATGTGATATTACATAAGGTATATAGGATATTTAATATAAGAAGGTGCAATAATGAAAAATACATCTATTTCTGAATTAAAACAAATTGCTATCGAGCTTAGAAAATCTGCCATAACAATGATTTATGAAGCTCAATCTGGTCATCCAGGTGGTTCTTTATCCGCAGCAGATATCATTACTGCTTTATATTTTAAAGAAATGAATATCGATCCCACTAATCCAAAATGGGAAGATCGTGATCGTTTTGTTCTTTCTAAAGGTCATGTTTGTCCAATTTTATATGCTGCTTTAGGAAAATTAGGTTATTTCCCTAAAGAATATTTACACAAATTAAGACAAGAAGGTTCTATTCTTCAAGGTCATCCAGATATGAAAAAATGTCCTGGTATAGATATTTCCACAGGCTCTCTAGGTCAAGGGTTATCTTGTGCTGTTGGTATGGCTATTGCCGGCAAAAGAGATAATAAAAATTATCGTGTATTTGCTATGCTTGGTGATGGCGAATGTGATGAAGGTCAAATTTGGGAAGCTGTAATGGCTGGTTATAAATACCAATTAAATAATTTAATCGTTTTTGTTGATAATAATAAATTACAATTAGACGGAACTTGTGATGAAATCATGCCAAATATTGATCTCGGTAAACGCTTTGAAGCTTTTGGCTATGAAGTATTTTATATTGACGGTCACAATATGGAAGAAATTGTAGCTACTTTAGATAAAATCAGAGCTTCACACAATAATCTTCCTAAAGCAATAATAGCTGATACTATCAAAGGTCGCGGTGTTTCTTTCATGGAAAATCAATTAGGTTGGCATGGTGTTGCACCTAACGACGAAGAATATAAACAAGCCATGGAAGAATTAGACGGAGGGTTAAAATAATGGATACTACAAAAAAAATTGCTACACGTAATGGTTTCGGAGAAGAAATTGTTGCTCTTGGTAAGCTTAACGATAAAATTTATGTAATTGATAATGATATTGGTAAATCTTGTAAAACTAGCGCATTTATGAAAGAATTACCTCAACAGTACTTAAATGTTGGTATTGCTGAACAAAATGGAGCTGGTATTGCTGCTGGATTAGCAACTTGCGGAAAAATTCCATTTGTAGTAACTTATGCGGTATTTGGTTCTCTTCGCATGTGCGAACAAATTCGTCAAGAAATTTGCTATCCAAATTTAAATGTAAAATTTGCATGTTCTCATGGTGGTGTTACTCCTGCAAATGATGGAGCTAGTCATCAAGCCATTGAAGATATGGGCGTTCTTCGTACCATTCCAAATATGACTGTAATCATGCCAGCAGATTATTATGCTGCTAAAAAACTAGTAAAAGCTGCTGCTGAAATGTATGGTCCTGTATTTTTAAGATTTACTCGTGATAATATTCCTGTTATTTATGATGAAAATACAGAATTTGAAATTGGTAAAGCTGTAAAACTTTCTGACGGTAAAGATGTAGCAATCATTGCTAATGGTGATACAGTTCGTTTAGCTATCGAAGCAAAAGAAACTTTGGAAAAAGAAGGAATTTCTGTTCGTCTTCTTGATATGCATACAATTAAACCACTTGATAAAGAAGCAGTTATCTCTTGTATAAATGATATTGGTAAAATTATTACAGTAGAAGACCATAATATTATTAATGGTTTAGGTAGTGCGGTTTGTGAAGTGGCAGCAGAAATGGGTAAAGGTAAAGTTTACCGTATTGGTATTCAAGACCAATTTGGTCAGTCTGCTCCATATGAAAGATTACTTGCCATGAATGGTATCACTGTAGAAAATATTATCGAACAAGCGAAAGCTATTCAAAAATAAAAGTAGTTAATCTACCCCAGTAGTGTAATATTTTGTATTTATATGGATACGAATTTTAATGATATAAAATATTACACTACTTACAAATTAATTAATTTTTGAAATGAATTTTCATATAAAATAGAGAAGGAGTCTTTAATTATGTTAGATTTTACAAATCAGGTTGTCATCGTAACAGGTAGTGGTTCTCCAAAAGGTATCGGTCGTACTATTGCAAAAACTTTTGCTAATCAAGGAGCAAAGCTAGTTATTGTTGATATTAATGAAGCTGGTGTAAATGAAACAGTTGATATTATTAAACAAAGTGGTCATGAAGCTATTGGTATTAAGACAGATATTACATCTAAAGAATCTGTTGATGCAATGGTACAGACTGTTTTAGATACATTTGGACGTATTGATGTATTGGTAAACAATGCAGGTATTTCTCAAAAAGTAACAGTAGAAGATATGACTTTAGATGATATGAAACGTATTTTTAACGTAAATATGTTTGGCTTATTCTTATGTTCTCAAGCTGTATTAAAACCTATGAAAGCTCAAAAATATGGCCGTATCATTAGCTTATCTTCTGTTTCTGGTAAGCGTGGTGGTGGTATTTTTGGAGGTGCTCATTATTCTGCATCTAAAGCAGCTGTATTAGGTTTCTCTAAAAATCTTGCCCGTGAAGTAGCTATAGATGGTATTACTGTAAACTGTGTATGTCCAGGTCTTATTAATACTGAAATATGGAAGTCTTTACCAAAAGAACAAGCTGATAAAATTATTTCTGATATTCCGGTTGGTCGTCCAGGTGAAACTCAAGAAATTGCAAATACAATTTGTTTCTTAGGTTCAAAAGAAGCATCTTATATTACTGGTGAAGATGTAGATATTAATGGTGGCTCTCATATGGATTAAATAACAGGCTATCCTTGCTATTTTCTTTAATAATATACCCCCATCTTAGAGCAGCAGGATACAACCTATCCTGCTGTTTTTGTTTGTAAGTTTATATGTTCGTATTATTTTAGGAGGTAATTTTTATGGCTCGTTCTATAGCGGAAATTGAGCACAGTACTGTCAGAAAAGTTTCAAAACGCTTAATTCCGTTTCTATTCCTTTGTTTCGCAATTTCAATTTTGGACAGACTCAATATCTCATTTGCAGCATTGCAGATGAATGAAACGCTTAATTTTTCCAATGAAGTTTACGGTCTCGGTGCAGGTATTTTCTTTATCGGTTATTTTCTGTTGGAAGTACCGGGCGGTGCTTTGATGACGAAGTTCGGCGCGAGAAAATGGATTTCCCGCATCATGATTTCCTGGGGTATCATCTCCGGTCTCACGGCATTCGTTACGACTCCAGCGCAGTTTTATGCTGTTCGCTTTGCACTCGGTGTAGCGGAAGCCTCCTTCTTCCCGTGCATGGCGTGGTATCTTAGCCAGTGGTATCAGACGAAACATCATGCCAGAGCACTCGCCGGTTTCATGGCGGCAATCCCGGCGGCATCGGCGCTCGGCTCGCCGATTTCCGGTTATCTGCTCACCTTGGATTTATGGGGCTTTCACGGCTGGCAGAACCTGTTTATTTTAGAAGCAATTCCGTCCGTCATCTTAGGTGTTATTACGTATTTTTATCTCACGGATAAAATTGATGATGCCAAATGGCTGGAAGCTGATGAAAAAGATTGGCTCAAAAAAGTTCTGGCCAGAGAAGAAGCGATTAAACGTAAAAAGAAATCCATTACTTTCATGCAGGCTTTAAAAGAACGCGATGTATTAATTCTGGCATGCGCATATTTCTGCTGGATGGCAGGTTACTACGGTGTAATCATGTTCTTGCCTACATTAATTCACAGCCTGTCCAGCTCTATGGGAACAAGCATGCTCGGCTGGCTTATCGGTTTCATGTATTTACTGGCGGCTATCACTATGGTTTCTGTCGGCAGAAGTTCGGATAAAAGACAGGAACGCCGCTTCCACGTGGCAACTTCTCTCATTGTTTCGGCTATCGGTCTCGTTATTTCCGTATACGTGGCGGAAATTAATACGATACTTGCTATCGTTATTTACACTATCAGCTTGTGCGGTGCATACGGCGCATACACTCCGTTCTGGGCAATTCCTCCATCCTATTTATCGGGCAGCGCTGTAGCAGCAGGTATCGCGCTTATAAACAGTGTCGGCAATCTGGGCGGTTTCTTCGGTCCGTACATCTTAGGCGCTCTGTCTTCTTCGACCGGTTCGTATACAACAGGTATCTTTGCATTGGCCGGATTTATGATTTTAAGCAGTTTAATTGTAATATTTGTCATTAAGCAGACAGGTAAAGTTGTTAATTCATAATAATTTTTGCATTAAAATTTAAAATGCGGGAGTCTTTAACATGAAGATCGGATTTATCGGACTAGGAATTATGGGCAAACCAATGAGCAGAAATCTGCTGAAGGCAGGTTTTGAGCTCATAGTATATGATATAGATGAAACAGCTGTAAAAATTATCGAAAAAGCCGGTGCCAAGCCGGCTTCCTCCCCGAAAGAAGTCGCGCAAAACAGCAATGTTATAATAACGATGCTTCCCAAAGCTTCGATCGGAAAATCCGTGCTTGAAGATGAAAACGGTATTTTGGCCGGTATAAAAGAAAATTCTGTAGTTATTGACATGAGTTCCGTTTCGCCGGTAGCGTCAAAAGAGTTTGCGCAGATGGTGGAAGCGAAAAAATGTAAGTTTCTCGATGCTCCTGTAAGCGGCGGAGAAATAGGTGCGGTAAATGCTACAATGGCAATCATGATTGGCGGAGATGAGGCCGTTGTGGAAAGAGTCCGTCCTATTTTGGAAGCTTTGGGAAAATCCATAACAGTGGTTGGTCCTAACGGCAGCGGTTCCGTTGCTAAACTTGCCAATCAGATTATGGTTAATTTAAATATAGCGGCGGTGGCGGAAGCGCTGGTGCTGGCAACAAAAGCGGGAGCCGACCCGAAAAGAGTATTTGAAGCGGTGCGCGGCGGATTTGCGGGCAGTGCGGTTTTGGAAGAAAAAGCCCCGATGATGTATTCGCGCAATTTCAAAGCGGGCGGACCGATTTACATCAATCTGAAAGATATCACAAACGTCGTGGCGACGGCTGATGAACTTGATGTTCCGCTTATCTTGACACCGCAGCTCAAAGAAATAATGATTTCGCTGAAAGCAACAGGTCATAATAATGACGACCACAGCAGTATTGTTCAATTTTATGAAAAAATTGCCGGTGTAACGGTAAAAGCAAAATAAATAAAAAAAGGAATTGTCGTAAATGGCAATTCCTTTTTTATTTTTAGATGATTTTATGTGCATTTTTCTCTAAATCTAGAGAAGAATGCACATAAAATATAATGGAAATGAAAAATTATTCTTTGGCAAAAGAATCAATGAGTGTAGCTTCGACCGTATCATATACGCGGAGAATATCGCGCTGTTCAATCAAGTCGACGATAGCATAATGGTTTTTGAGGCATAAATCAATGCCGCCTTCTTTTTGCAGTACTTTTTTTATTGACGGTTCAAACATTAAAACGAGCGTTTCAAGGATTGAGGTTATCAATTTATTATGTACGCATTTGGCAATGGCGAGATGAAACTGCATATCGAGTTTTATCAGATTTTCGACAGAGCCCTGGTCCGATTTGGCTACACGGTTTGTTTCGTCGACTAAATCGCGGATGGTTTTGATTTCTTCCGGCGAAGCCTTCTGTATGGCCATGATGACAACGATGGATTCTACCATCACGCGCAGCTCGAAAACATCAGTTGTATTTTTGGGGTCAAGAATTAAACGAAATATGAGAGGATTGAATACTTCGTGCGATATTGTATCTTGTAAAAAAGTACCTTGACCACGTTTTGTTTTAACTACTCCCATAGCATTTAATACACGAATAGCTTCTCTAAGTGAATTTCTACCGACAGCGAGTTGTTCGCATAGTTCAGCTTCTGATGGAAGTTTGTCACCAGGTTTAAAATCACCTTCAATAATAGCTTGAGAGAGTTGTGTGATAATTTCATTTACTAAAGTATCAGAATTTCCAATTTTAGCTAATCCCATAATTTCACCAACTTTTATTATACTTATTCTATATTAATATTATAATATAATCTTAGTATATTTAGAAATATAAACTATCTATTCTATACTCAGAAAAAAATCATTTTAGATATCTATACTATATCTTGATTGTAGAGAAATATAAAAAATAGTATAATTATATAGTTTAAACATATTTTTAAAATCATTTATCTAGGAGGTTTTTTCTTGCGTGATTTTTGTCTAAAAAATAAAAAATTACTGTTGGGAATATTTGTTTTAGCTATTTTCTATCTCTATTTAGCCCATTTAGGCTCTTATCATTTAATGGACCCTGATGAAGGTCGTTACAATCAAATACCTCGTGAAATGTTACTTAGTGGTGATTTTATCACTCCACATTTAAACGGCGTAGAATACTTTGAAAAACCTGCTTTTCAATATTGGTTTACTGCCATCATGATGAAAATTTTCGGCGTTACAGAATTTGCCGGACGTATCTTGCCTGCATTATCAGCTATCGGTTGCGTTGGTCTTGCTGGATTTTTAGGCACAATGATGTATTCTCGCAAAGTAGGTTTACTTGCTAGTGCTATTCTAGCCACATCTTGTTTAAATTTAATCGTTGCCTCAATTAATATTTTAGATATGGCTCTGACTTTATTTATGACAGCCTGCATGGTATTTTTCTATGCTTTTGAACGCACAGAAAAGAAAAAATGGCTTGTTGCCTTTTATATCGCCATGGGCTTTGGTGTTTTAACTAAGGGCTTAGTTGCTATAATCTTACCATTTGGTATTTTATTTTGGTATACAATTTTAACAAAAAGACCTCGTTTATTCTTAAAATTATTTTATCTACCTGGAATTTTAGCTTTTCTCATCGTTACTGTTCCATGGTTTTATCTTGTTTGCCAAGCAAACCATGATTTCTTTTATTTCTTCTTTATTCGTGAGCATTTCTTGCGTTTTACAACTAAAATGCACGATAGATTCCAGCCTTGGTGGTTCTTCATTCCATTTGTAATCATCGGCATGTTACCTTGGACTGGATTTTTATTATCCTTATTCAGTAAAAAAGGTGTTATTCGTAAAACAACATCTCAGCGCAATCGCTTTGATATCATCTTCTTATTATTATGGTTCTTTATTATTTTCATTTTTTACTCTATTTCTGATTCTAAATTAGTACCATATATCATGCCTTGCTGGATGCCACTTGCTATTTTAATTGCAGCTTCCATCAAACGTTTTGAAGATGAAAATTCTTGGCTTAGTCATAGCTTTTTAATCAATAGCATCTTATGCTTAGCTTTTGTTGGAGCTTTAGTTGGCTATGTCTTAAGTTCTAATTATTTGACAATTGATGAATTCATTGCCGAAGGTGGTTTACTCACAGCAGCATTATTCATCGGTACTATTGCTTCTATTTTGGTTTGGATAAAAACAAAAAGATTTCGTTGCACTGTAAGTGTTCTTTGTATCATGGGATTTTTCTTTGGTTTAGGTCTTCATGATGTTCAACAACAAGTCCACAATAATCAATCCGTATATTATGTAAGCCAAAAAATCAATGAATTAAATCCACAAGACGCTTTAATTGTAAATTATGGCGATTTTTATCACGGTATACCATATTACACTAATCAACGAGTTGCTCTTGCTGATTTCAAAGGTGAACTTGAGTTTGGCTCTGAACATCCAAGTGGTGCAGGTTGGTTTTTCAATGGCGAAGAGTTAAATGATTTGTGGAACAGTCAAAAGCGTATTATAATTGTGGTTAAAGAACGTTATAAAGATAAATGTCTCAATGTATTGACTTCTCCAGCGAAACAAGTATTAACTGAAGGGTCATATACTATTTTGATTAATAAATAATAGTTAAATGATTTGGAGGAATATTTCAATGCGTAAAGAATTTTTACCTTTTGCTAAACCTATGGTTAGCGAAGAAGCTATTGCTGATGTAGCAGACTCTATTCGTAAAGGTTGGCTCGCTATGGGCCCTAAAACAGTAGATTTTGAACAAAAATTTGCTGATTATGTAGGTTGCAAATTTGGTATCTCCGTAAACTCTGCTACTGCCGGTTTACACCTCGCTGTAATGGCACTTATCGAGCCTGGTGATGAAGTCATTACTACACCTATGACATTTGCTAGCACTGTAAATGCAATCGTATTTGCTGGTGGTAAACCTGTTTTAGTAGATATTGACCCTCATACATTCAATATTGATATAAATAAAATTGAAGAAGCTATCACACCAAAAACAAAATCTATCATTCCTGTTCATTTTGCAGGTCGCCCTTGCGATATGGACGCACTTGAAGCTCTTGCACAAAAATATAATCTTGGCATTATCGAAGACTCCGCTCATGCTCTTGGTGCAGAATATAAAGGTAAAAAAATCGGCTTTGGTCGTGGTGCTCGTCATATTGCTGTATTTAGCTTCCACCCAACAAAAAATATCACAACTGGTGAAGGTGGCATGATTTGTACAAATGATGAAGAAGCAGCTGAACTCATGTCTATGCAACGTCAAAATGGTATGAGTAAAGGGGCTTGGAACCGTTATCAAGCAAATGGTAAAGCTCATTATGATATTTTCCGTCCAGGTTTAAAATATCAAATGATGGATATTCAAGCTGCTATCGGTCGCGACCAGCTCACTCATCTTGAAGAATTCAATAATCGTCGTCGTGAAATCGTAGCTCGCTATCAAAGAGAATTAAAAGACGTACGTGGTTTAATCCTTCCTCCAGAAATTGAAGAAGGCAATGTTCATTCTTGGCATATATACACACCTCTAATTGATATTGATGAACTCGGTTTTAGTCGTGATGATTTCATGGCAAAAATGAGTGCTAAAAATATCGGTACAGCTTACCATTATCAAGCACTTCATTTATTTACTTGCTTTGGCGAACTCACTGATCTTAAAGCTGGCGATTTACCAAACTCTGAATATGTATCTGAACGTATTGTTTCCTTACCACTCTTCCCTGCAATGACTGATGAAGATGTAACAGATGTTATCGAAGCAATCAAAGAAATCTGTGGTATGAAAGGCTGATAACTAAAAAATGCTAGGAAGTCCTGAAATTTCCATTGTAATTCCAGTTTACAATGAAGAAGAATCTCTCCCTCAATTATTTAAAGAACTCTATCCTGTAATGGAAAATTTACAGCGTAGTTTTGAAATAATCTTTATCAATGATGGCAGTCGTGATAAATCATTTGCCATGCTCTATGACTTTCAAAAAGAGCATGAAAAAACTGTTCGCGTCATTGATTTAAATGGTAATTTCGGTCAGCATATGGCAATCACTTCTGGTTTTGCTAATGTTCGTGGAAAATACATCATTACTTTAGATGCTGACCTTCAAAATCCACCAGAAGAAATCCCTAAAATCATTGCCAAAATGGATGAAGGCTATGATGTAGTCGGCACATGTCGTCAAAATCGTCATGACCCTTTATTTAGAAAAGTAGCTTCTCGCTTTGTAAACAGAATGACTAATCGCATCAGTGGTTTGCATATCAGCGATTATGGCTGTATGCTCCGCGGATATAGTCGTCGTATTGTCGATATCATCGTTCAAAGTCGTGAAAGCACTACTTTCATTCCTGCTTTAGGTCAAAAATTTGCAGTAAATCCTATAGAAATCCCAGTCAATCATCGCGAACGCGAATTTGGCGAATCTAAATATAGCTTTTTCCGTTTGCTTCGCTTAAATTTTGACTTAATGACAAGCTTTTCTATAGCTCCACTACAAATGGTTACAATGAGCGGTATGGGTATCTCCCTTTTAAGTATTATCTTTTTCTTATATTTGATTTTACGCCGTATCATTGTCGGACCAGAAGCTGATGGTGTCTTCACTTTAATGGCTGTAAACTTCTTCTTGATCGGTGCAACTATTATGGCACTTGGTATCATTGGCGAATATACTGGTAGAATTTATAAACAAATTCAGCAACGACCACATTATATAATCAGAAAAATATATGAGGACGGTGCTAAAGAAGATGAATAGACCTTCTATCGTTGTATTTGCCTATAGTGAACCTGGATATACTTGTCTTAAAGCTTTAATAGAGGCTAAAGCTAATATTTTAGCTGTATATACCCATCAAGATGACCCTGATGAAGAAATATGGTTTCATTCTGTATATGATTTAGCTAAGGCTAATAATATACCTGTATTTAGACCAAAAAAAATAGATGAAGAAGCTACTAATTATATCTTAAATTTAAATCCAGATATAATCTTCTCTTTCTATTTTCGCCGTTTAATTCCTAATGAAATCATTTTAAAACCTCGTTTAGGTGCTTATAATCTTCACGGTGCTCTATTGCCTAAATATCGTGGTCAAACATGTATCAATTGGGCTGTAGTAAATGGTGAAACACGCACTGGTGCCACACTTCATCTCATGACAGAAAAAGCCGATGAAGGTGATATTGTAGACCAGCGTGGATTTGATATAGCATTTACAGATACATCTTTAGATGTTTTCATCAAAGTTAGTAAAATCGCTAGTGAAATCATCAAAGATTGTTTGCCAAAAATAGAGGCAGGTACTATTACTTTGACACCACAAGATGATACACAAGCCACAAAATTTGGCAGACGTCGCCCTAAAGATGGTTTATTAGATTTTTCTAAAGACGCCATTAGTTTATATAATCTCATTCGTGGCGTTACACATCCTTTTCCTGGAGCTTTCACCTATGTAAATAATAAAAAATTATTCATCTGGTGGGCAAAACCAATCGAAGGAACAGGAAATATTGGTGAAATTGTAAGCACTAATCCACTTTGCATTGGCACTGGAAAAGGTCTACTTCAATTAGAAAAATTACAATTTGAAAATGAAGCTGAATTAGATGCTAAAGCATTTACTGATTTATTGCCAATCGGTACTAAATTCGAACTTGAATAAACTATTATAAATAAAGATAGAAAGAAGTATTTATCATATGAAAATTTTTGTTACTGGTGTAAACGGTTTTATTGGCTCTCATTTCCTTGAAATGGCACTTGCTCAAACAGATTGGGAAATTCAAGGTTTTGACTTAGCAGATAATAATATCACTCAATTCTTAGATAATCCTCGCTTTTCTATGAAAAAAGGCGATATCTTCAAAGAAGAAGCTTGGCTCAATGAACAAATTAAAGAATGTGATGTTCTTTTACCATTAATCGGTATCGCTCGCCCAGCTTATTATATAACTCGTCCACTTTGGACATTCGAACTTGATTTTGAACAAAACTTAAAAATGGTTCGTAAATGTGCTGAATATGGTAAACGCGTTATCTTCCCTTCAACTTCTGAAGTATATGGTATGCCTGACCCTAACAATAAAGTCATGGACGAAGACAACAGTAATTTAATCTTAGGTCCTGTATCTAAGAGTCGTTGGATTTATAGTTGCAGTAAACAAATGATGGATAGAGTAATCTTCGCTTTTGGTCAAGAAATGGGACTTAAATTCACTTTATTCCGTCCATTTAACTGGGTAGGACCTCGCCTTGATAGCTTCAAAGATGCAAGCGAACATAAAGGTCGTTCCATCACTCAATTCATCTATGATGTTTTGTACACTGGCAAAATAACACTTGTAAACGGTGGTGCTCAACGTCGTAGCTTTACTTGGGTAGGCGATGGTGTACAAGGTTTAATCGATATCATCACTAATAAAGATAATCAAGCAGAAGGACAAATCTTCAATATTGGTAATCCTGAAAACAATTATTCCATCAAAGAAATGGCTGAAATCGTTGTTGATGAAATGAAAAAATTCCCTGAATTCAAAGATAAAGCCGATAAAGTAGAATTTATCGTTATGGACTCCGATAAATATTACGGTAAAAATTATGATGATATGCAAGATAGATTGCCATCTGTGAAAAAAATGGAAACTCGCCTCGGTTGGAAACCAAAAGCTACACTTCGCGAAGCAATCCACTATACACTTGAATGGTATGCTAAAAATTTAGATAAAGCTTAATTATTATTTATAAAAATCAAAGCCATTGCCTCAGCATTTGCTAGTGGCGATGGCTTTTTAACTAAAATATAAAATTTGGAGGATATTATGGCTAAAAAAATTGCTATAAAAATTGATGTAGATACAAAACGTGGCTATGATGAAGGCGTACCTCGCATGCTTGATGTCTTTAAACAAGAAAATATCAAAGCTACTTTCTTTTTCTCCATGGGCACAGATAATTCTGGTAAAGCTATTCGCCGTATCTTTCGCAAAGGTTTTTTAACTAAAATGCTACGCACTAAAGCACCTAGTACTTATGGTTTTAAAACTATGATGTATGGTACTCTTTTACCTGCACCTCATATCGTCGAACCAAATCCTTTGCCATTTCTTCGTGCTATTAAAGAAAATCACGAATGTGGCATTCATTGTTGGGACCATGTTTATTGGCAAGATAAATTGCCTTTCCTATCTGAAGATACTATAAAAGAAGAATTGACCAAAGCCATTAATCTCTTTGAAAAAATCGCTGGCTTTAAAGCTAAAGCTTGTGCTGCTCCTGGCTGGCAAGTAACTCCTCGTAGCTTAAAAGTTCAACAAGAATTAGGTTTTGATTATTGCAGTGATGTTCGCGGATATTATCCATTTTATCCTATCATGAATGATAAAAAATATTTGCCACTACAAATTCCAGGAACATTGCTCACTATGGATGAATGTTTAGGTAGCACTTTAGATGATAAATTAATCACTGAAGAAAATATCAATGATTATTGGTTAAGTCATTGCGATCAAGAATTTAATGTTTTAACTATCCATTCGGAAATGGAAGGTTTAAAACAATTACCTATTCTTCATGATTTCATCAAAAAAGCCAAAAAGCTTGGTTATGAATTTGTAAAATTAGAAGAAGGTAAACATGTTCCTAATATTAAAGAATGTGAAGTTTATCATGGATATTTACCAGGTAGAGCAGGAACAGTTGCTCGTCAAAGATAATTAGATAAAAAAGCCACAGCAATATGCTGTGGCTTTTTTATCTATAAATATAATTATGGTTTCTTATAACCGCATTTTGGGCAAACGCCATCTTCATTCAATGCAATACCACATGATGGACAACGATCAACTTCAAGATGTGGTTCATATTCTTCAGATGCCAAATTAACTCCACTAGAGAAAGTGAGTTTTACAATATTCAATTTATCTTTTAAAAGCTCATAAACAATTTTTATCATACCTTCAACTGTCATTGTTTCTTTTGTAACAACAAGACGACAATCTGGATATGCAGTAGCAAGTTCTGTTTTAAAAGCAGGCCCTTTCATTATATTATTCGGTGCACCATCTTTTATGCCTTGCTTTTCATAAACACCTAAAATAGCAGGAAGTAATGGATCATCTTCACGCAAAATTAAAGCATGATCAAAATTTTTCAAAACTTCCCATGCAGTTTTTTGAATTTCATTACAAGGGAATACCATATTTACGCCAGAATTAATAGAACCTTCTACTTCAATAGTAAGAACACCTGTATGCCCATGAAGATATTGTGCTTCGCCCTTGAAACCATAAAAACGATGTGCATACTGTAAATCAAGTTTTGTAATACTTCTCATAAATAACATCTCCTTTGTAATTTTTATTAATTAATAATTTTTATCCATTAATATTATATCAACGCTTCTAAAAAATATCAATATTTTTTAGAAATTTTTATTATTTTTTTACATTTACTTCATTATCCTTTAAAATATCCCATTTATAATAAAAGCATATCAGTTAGGAAATAGCACCTCTGGTTATTAGATACATTTGTAGAAGAAGAAGACTTGCTATGCGTGGTAGCTTCTATCTTCTACAAAATTAACTCCATTTTGAGGTAATAATTATGACAGATTTTAGTAATGTTTTCTTAATCAGTGATATGGATGGCACATTAATTAATTCTAAATCGCAAATTTCCACTATTAACAAATATGCTTTAAATGAATTCACTAAAGCCGGTGGTACATTTGCAGTAGCTACTGGAAGAACCCTCCACAGTTGTAAACAATATATTCCAGAGCTTCCTATAAATGCACCTAGCATATTTTATAATGGCACAATCTTGCAAGACACGAATAATAATGTAGTCTTAAAAACATTATCACTGCAAACAAAAATTCTTTTCAATTTTCTCAAACAATGTTTAATTCATTGTCCTAACACTTGTATAGAACTTCATACTAAAGATACTTTTTACATCATCACTAAAGAAGAATTTGATGACCCTGTTATCAAACGTGAAAATTTATCTTATATCAGAAGTAATCTAGATGACCTTTATGATTTAGATATCTTAAAAGTCCAATTCTATACAACAAATACTCATACGATATCATGGCTCCATAATTTCGCCAAATCTATGGAGATGGATAAAATTGCCAAATATTTTACTTCTTGGTCTAGTTATTTTGAATTAATTCCTAAAAATGCTTCTAAAGGTATTATGTTGGATAATTTACGCAAAATGCCTATGTACAAGGATAAAATATTTATCGCTGTTGGTGATTTTGACAATGATATAGAAATGCTTCTCTTTGCCGACTACGGCATTGCTGCTCAAAATGCTACGCAAAACCTTAAACAAGTAGCAGACATTATCGGCGTAAGCTGTGATGAACACCTTCTTTTTCATGTTATCAACAAAATTATTCCTAATTTGGATAAACTGATGATAACAACTCTTCAAACTGCATAAGAAAAACCTTCTATGTATAGCCCTAACATAGAAGGTTTTTCTTTTTTTATCTATAAATTTATTTCACAGCAAACTCTTTATAAGCCTGATATAAACGCTCTAATGCCCAATGAATATATTTTGTTGGACAAGCCAAATTCCAACGTTCAAAGCCACTACCTGCTTTGCCAAAAATATAACCTTCATCAAAATAAAGGCACGCTTTTTGGCGATTGCGCATTTCTAATTCTTCATTAGTTAAATTAAATGCTCTAAAATCAAGCCATAATAAATATGTCGCTTGAAGCTGTGTTATTTTCACTTGTGGAAAATACTCTTGCATAAAATCCATGATTATTTTTTTATTTGTATCAATGATATTTATGACCTCTGTCAACCATTCTTCGCCATATTCATAAGCTAAACGACAAGCTTCATAACTTAAAATACTACAAGCAAAATCTGCATCAGTTGCTTGTTCTGCTTTAAATAGATTGCGATAATTTTCATTAGCTATAAATACATTAGAAAGTTGCATACCTGCTAAATTAAATGTTTTACTTGGTGCTGTGCAAATAATTGAATGTTCTAATGCTTCTTTAGAAATCGTACCATAGGAAACATGTTTAAATCCTGGCATGATTAAATCAGCATGAATTTCATCTGCTACTACTAAAATATCATTTGTTAAACAAATTTCACTGATTTTGGTTAATTCTTCTCTTGTCCAAATGCGACCGCAAGGATTATGCGGACTACAAAGTATCAACATTTTTGTATCTATTGCTTTAGCTTTTTTTGTAAATAAGTCCCAATCAATATCATATGTCATACCATTATTAATCAAAGGTATTTCCACTAATTTTCTTTGATTGATTTCTATAGCTTTATACATAGGATAATAAACAGGTGTAAATAACATCACACCATCGCCTTTTTGCGTAAATGCTTTTACAGCAGTGAAAAAAGCATTTACTACACTATGTGTTTCTACAAGCCATTTTTCATCAACTGTAAAATCATGATGCTTTTGTTGCCATTTACAAACGCTTTCACGATATTTTTTATTCGTGCCTGCATAGCCTAAGATATTATCATCTATAAATTTCTTTAATCCTTCTGTGATTTCTGGGGCAAGTTTAAATTCCATATCAGCTACAGAAAAAGGAATTACTTTTTCATCTACTAAAGGATTATTTTTCATTTCCTGCCATTTTTGACTGCCAATGCCAAAGCGAGCATTAATATTTTCTAAATCGTATTTCATAAAATACACCTCGTTCATTTTTAATTATCATATTCCCCCATACCCCCATATAAAAATATTTTCACTTTCCTAAATTATAGCTTAATGCTTTGATATCCATGATTTTATTTTAATTTTTATTTCTATCCTATACATAGGCTTATATTTATCATTTATAAATAATATAATGATGGCAAATAATATTATTTATAAGGAGGATTTCATCATGCATATTCCTGATAATTATTTAAGCCCTTCTACTTGTGCTACTTTATTTGTAGCTATGACACCTATCTGGTACTATTCTATCCGCAAGATAAATAAAACTTTATCTACTGATAAAATTCCTTTAATTGGTATAAGTGGCGCATTTGCTTTTATCTTGATGATGTTTAATCTGCCCATTCCTGATGGCACTACAGCCCATGCCGTTGGTGGAACACTCATTACTTTACTGATAGGGCCCTATGCCGCCTGTATAGCTATCAGTGTAGCACTTTTCATTCAAGCTATAATCTTTGGTGATGGTGGTATTTTATCTTTTGGGGCTAATTGTTTTAATATAGCATTTATTTTACCTTTCACTGGCTTTTTTATTTATAAAATTTTAAATAAAATTCATCTATCTCCGTTTTATCATAAATGCACTATTTTTCTATCTGCCTATATCAGTATAAATTTAGCTGCTTTTTTCACAGCTTTAGAACTTGGTATTCAGCCATTATTATTTGTAGATAATTTAGGTCAACCGCTTTATTGTCCTTATCCTCTTTGGATATCCATACCTGCCATGGCTTTATCTCACTTGACGATTGCCGGCATAGCAGAAGGTTTATTTACTTTATCTTTATATCTTTTTATCCTCAAGACATCTCCAAATATAATTTATGATAGCCAACAGATAAAATTAAATTCTATTTTTTCTTTATTAGTATTTTTAATTATCATTTCTCCAATTGGACTCATAGCTGAAAGCACTGCATGGGGTGAATGGGCTCCAGAAGAAATTATAAATGATACTTCCTCGGGGGTTCCTCTTGGATTTATTCCAGAAAAATTATTAAATGGATTTAATTATGAAGCTTTTTTCCCTGATTATACTATGAGTGGGACAACTGATATTTTAGCTTATATAGCTTCAGCTATTATTGGTGTCGCTCTCTTAATCATCATCTTTAAAATACTGGGAAGTATTATTTATGCAAAAAAACAATCACTTTGATAATTCTGCTAAAATTCCTAAATGGCTTTTAACTACAGATGAGTACACACCCCCAAAGGATAAAGATAATTTTTGGCAAAAAACTTTATTTTCCATTACTACTAAATTAATTTTTCTTCGCCATCATAATTATCCCCATAAAAACAGTTGGCTAAATCCCAGTGAAAAATTATTACTCATTTTTTTCACCATAATTTTAATAAATTCTGCACAAAAAATATTTTTTCCTTTAATTATTTTAGCTTTTAGTCTAATTTATCTATCAACTTTAAATACTAAACTCATCATTTCTATATTAAAACCGACTTTGATATCAACTTTATTTTCTTTAATAATAATTTTACCTTCTCTATTACTAAATAATACTCGCCTTTTCTATCTGCCTTTTAAAATTTTTATAACTGTTCTTTTTTTAGCCTATATCGCTCAAACTATCCCCTTTTATAGACTAATTGACATACTCCCCATGCCTAAAGGCAGGGGGAGTATGTCAAAAGATAGACCACCTTATCATCTAAGTGGTGGTGAACAGAAAAAAGTGGCTCTTGCTGCAATCTTAGCTCTAAATCCAGATGTACTTATGATTGATGAACCTTTAAATGGGCTTGATAATAAGACTAGACAATGGTTTAAAGAATTTCTCCTAGATTTTATCAAAGCTAATAAAACTATTTTGATTTCCACGCATGAACAAGAATTATTATCTCTACCTCATAGTCGCATTATAAAATTTAATGATAAACATACAATTTTAAATTAAAATCAACTAAAAAAGTGTTGTATATAGCCTAGACCATATACAACACTTTTATTATTTATGACTATATAGACACCATGGTTCTTCTGCCATATAATTGCCATCATTATAATAAGCAGCTCTAGCTCTACAGCCACCACAGCTGAATTTATATTTACATTTACCACAATTGCCTTCAAATTCAAAAGTACGCAATTTATTCAATACTTCGCTGTTTTTCCAGATTTCATCAAATGGAGTTTTGCGAACATCACCAAGCTCCATATTTAAATAAGCACATGGCTGTACTTTTCCGCGAGGGCTGATAATGCAATAAGATGTACCAGCCAAGCAACCACGGCGGAAACGAAGTTTCATGCCCATCTGGTCAGCTATACGCATAAATTGAGGTGCGCAAGTAGGTTTTAATTCAATATCCACTTCTTGCTGTTTTTTCATAATTCTTGTGATAACATCTTCATATTCTTTAGCGCGAAGTGTTTCTGCTTCGATATTTTTTCCTCTACCTGTTGGCACTAAAAAGAAAATATGGTGAGCTACAGCGCCTTCTTTAACAGCAAAATCTGTTAAAGCTTCCAATTCATGTTGGTTCCAATCCATCACTGTTGTATGAATTTGAAATGGCAATCCTACTTTACGACAATTTCTCATACCACGAACAGCGCCTTCCCAAGCATTAGGGAATTTACGGAAATTATTATGCTTTTCTGCATCCATGGAATCAAGAGAAATTCCCATGCCCATAGCACCAGCATTTTTTAATTTTAAAGCCATTTCTTCTGTGATAAGCGTGCCATTTGTACCAAATACAGAGCGAAGACCTAATTTTGTAGCGTATTCCACAAGTTCTACGATATCTGGGCGCATAAGTGGCTCTCCACCAGAAAAAATCATGATTTTAAAGCCAGCTTTTGCAATCTGTTCTAAAAGCGTTTTCGCTTCTTGCGTATTTAATTCTTCATCTGCTTTACAACCAGCATCACGATAACAATGGTCGCAAAACATATTACAAGCATTTGTTGTATTCCATGAAATAATCATTATTTTTCAGCTCCTGTAATACCAATTTCTTCATCAGTTAAATAACAAGAAGGGTCTGATTCCCAAAAATCTCCAGTGCGAGCTTCAGCACGTGTTCTGAAATTACCATTACAATTATCTAAGAATTTGCATTTACTGCAACGACCTTTTAATAATGGTTTTCTATCTTTCAATCCTGCCATAATAGGATTTGTTGTATCTTGCCAAATATCACCAAATTTACGTTCACGAACATTGCCAAAAGTATGATGTTGTGTAAATTGGTCAGGATGTACATATCCAAGTGGGTCAACTTCGGCAAAAGCCATACCAGAACGGTTACCACCATTCATAGCAATATATTTTTTAATCTGCTGAGCAAGTTCATCTTTGCCTTCTTGAAGTGCTTTTAAATACATATATACACCATCGCAATGGTTATCTACAGTCAAGATTTCTTTTTTCAAACCACGTTCTTCAAAATCACGAGTGCGACGAATGATTATATCCATAGCACGGCGAGATTCTTCAGCTGTTACATCTTCATCCATCATTTGATTGCCACGACCAGAATATACTAAATGATAGAAGCACACACGATTGATATTTTCTTCTTCAATGAAATCAAAGATATTTTCTAATTCTTGGATATTGTGATGATTAATAGTGAAGCGAAGCCCTACGCGTTGGTCAACTGCTACACAGTTTTTAATACCATTCATAGCAGCTTCAAAAGCTCCAGCTTTCCCGCGAAATTTATCATTTACTTCACGAAGACCATCTAAAGAAATACCCACATAACCTACACCAATATCTTTGATTTTGCAAGCTACTTCTGGTGTAATCAAAGTACCATTAGTAGATAATGTAGGACGTACACCTTTTTTCGCTGCATAGTCTGCAAGTTCAAAGAAATCTGGACGAATTAATGGTTCTCCACCAGAAAATAATAATACTGGCACATTGAAATCTGCTAAATCATCAATGAATTGTTTTGCTTCTGCTGTAGTCAATTCATTTTGATATTTTTTAGCATCAGAACTCATATAACAATGGCGACATTTTAAATTACATGTACGTGTAGAATTCCAAACTACTACTGGTCCCATGCCTTCTCTTACGCCATTTCTTGCTTTATGAGCATTATCTGTATAACGAAGAGAGTCTCCAAAATATTCTGTTGCAAATAATAATTTCGTTACGCTTATCAAGTTATTTCACCTATTCCTTATTTTAATTCTAGTTTATACAAGCAAATATTTATATATTCAATATATGTATAAGTAATTATGAACGACATTCACATTTACAATATATTTATAATAACAATATAAAGGTTAAAGGTCAATAAAAAGCTTTTATAATAATTTTTCTATTTTGACCAAAAAAATATCTTTTTATCCCCATATATTCTACAGAGATAAAAAGATATTTATATCTTAATAATTTATTCTTTTTTTACCAGCGACTAAACGTTTTAAAGAATTTACTTCACGTGTAAGTCTATTGATAGCTTTTACTAAAGCAGCTACAGGATTTGCTTGTTCTACAGTTTCTATTTTTTCCACTTTTTCTACTTTAGAAATGCTTTCTTCTTTTGCTTTAACTACTGGTTTTACTTCGATATTTTCTTTTTTCTGTACTGGTGTTTCATCTACATTTTGTACAATTTTACGAGGACGACCTCTTCTTTTCTTTGCTACTTGTTCATTTGCTTTTACTTGTGTTTCTACTTTTTCTACCTTAGTTTCCACTTTTGTTTCTACTGCTTTTTGTGCATTTTTTGGTGGACGGCCTCTTCTTTTTTTCTGTGGTGCTTCTTCTTCTTTTACTTCTTTTTTAACCACAGGTTCAGCTAATTTTATATTTTGCGCCATAGCAGCAATTTTATTTACACGTTTTTTAACTGTTTTTGCTTTATTTTCTGTAGTTTCTACTTGTGATACAACTTCTGGACTTTTACGAGGACGACCGCGTTTTTTCTTTGGCATATCCACTGTATATTCTTCTTTTTTTGTTTCTGCTACTGTTTCTACCACAGGATTTTTACGAGGACGACCTCTTCTTTTTTTTGTTGGTTCACTATTCATTATTTTTTCTTCCTTTGTTTCTACTGATATATTTTCTTTAGTATCTATGATTAATTGACCATCAGCATATAATTTTCTCCATCTTGCTGAAGCTCTTTCTATGCGTTTATTGCCTAAAATTGATGGGTCAAAACCTGCTTCAATAAAAATTTCTGTAGGTTTTTTCCCTGCTAAATAATTTTTTACATAATAAGATTTAAATGCTTCTGTATAAATAATTCGTGTTTTTTCTACTGACTCTACATTAGGGTTTTTACTGAGAATTTTTCTTTGTTCTTCGGTAAATACTTTTGCTGCCAATTCATTTCGCCTCTTTCATATGTATATATCTTATTTATAATCATAATATATACCATTGATAAATTCAATATATTATGCTAAAAAATCCCCCTAAAATTTTCCGATTAGTCCTAAAATAAGTCCTAATACACCAGAACCAGCCAAAATTTTTATAATTCCCACTTTTTTTCTAACAGCAATAAAAGCTACAATTAATACAAATAAACCTAAATAATCAATATCTGCTACATTTATTGGCATTTTTTCTGTATTGAACAAAGCTAAAAATATAAAACTCATACCAGCAGAACAAATTAATGCTACAACAGCTGGTCTTAAGCCATTTAATATACCTTTAATCACCCCAATATTTCCATATTTAAAAAATAATTTTGCTAAAATAATACCTAAAATAAACGATGGCGTTACAAATCCCAATGTTGCCACAATAGCACCTAAAAACCCTGCTACTTTCATGCCGACAAAAGTCGCTGCATTAATACCAATAGGGCCAGGAGTCATCTGAGAAATTGTAAAAATATCTATAAATTCACTCATGCTAAGCCAGCCATGTACATCTATTACTTGTGCTTGGATTAATGGCATAGAAGCATATCCACCACCAACACAAAATAAACCTACTTGAACAAAGCTCCAAAATAATTCTAAATAAATCATGGTAAAAATCCTTTGCTATTTTTCTATCACTAAATTAATTATTTTAATTATATTTTTTATCCCTCATTAAAATTAAACCAATAATTCCATCAATAACGATTAAATACATTACATTTATATCCGTAAAAAAACTCATGCCAAAGGTAAAACAAATAATAAATAAGGATAATATATATTTTTTCTTTAATTCTTTTTTCAATAAATCATATGCTACATTGATAATCAATGCTGTAGCACCACATTGCATACCTTTTAATAGCAATTTCACATATGGATTTGTAGCAAATAAATTATAAAAAATACAAATTAAAGATAAGGTGATAAGCGGTGGCAATACAGTGGCTAATAAAGCTGTCAAAGTTCCTTTTACACCACGCATTTTATATCCTAAAATTACAGCAGAATTAATCGCCACTACCCCTGGCATAGATTGAGCTATAGCTACTAAATCCAAAGCATCTTTTTCTCTTATCCATTTATATTCATCAACATATTTTGCCTTCAATAGCGGTATGATTACAAAACCGCCACCCACAGTAAAAGCACTGATAATAAATGTGGATTTAAATAATTTCCAATAAAAATTCTCTGCTTTTTCCATTTCAACATTCCTTTTACATAAAATAAAGAAATCACTATTATCGATTGAATATACAATAATAGTGATTTCAAATTAACTTAAAATACTATTTAAAAAACAGCTTTAATTTCACCAATGATATCGCCACGATGATTTTTCAATACAGGTGGATACATTGACAATAATTTATTATATTCTTCTTCATTAATATAATTAAAATGTTTGAGCATTACAATTACCATTGGAGTTACTGCTGCATAGCTTCCATCTTCGATTTTAAAAGCCATACCAGATTTTAATTCACGAGAAGCTAAGCAATATACTGCATCTGCACCAATTTTAGCCAATACTCGTCCATTTGTTACTTCTGCTACTGCTTTATCAATTCTACCTGTTCCAGAAACCATCTGCGGATATGCACACATAGCATCACGAATTTTTATCGCAGCTTCTGTATATTCGCCCCAATTTCCTTCTTCTGCATTCATCAAACGAGCATAAGCATATGCCATTTTATCAAGTGGTAAATAAAATACAGGCACACCACAGCCATCAATACCAATATCTAATTCATCTTCAGGAATACCAGCTGACATAGCTACTATTTGATGAATGATTTTTTGAGCTTCATGGTCTGGTTTTATATAATCTTCCACTGGTATATTCAACAACTGACAAAGAGCGATAATTGCTGAATGTTTACCAGAACAAGGATTATGCAATGCTGATGGTTTTAAATTATTTTTTACTAATTCTTTGAAAGCTTTTCCACTCATAGGACGAGCAGAACCACAGTTTAATACTTCTTCAGTTAAACCTAATTTATGCAAAATAGATTTTACTGTTTCTACATGAATATCTTCACCGCTATGAGAAGAAGCAAGTATTGCTAATTCTTGTTGTGTTAAATTATATTTTTCAATACCACCTAATTTTACAAACTGTAATAATTGAAAAGGTTTCGCTGCACTGCGCCAAAA
Organism: Megamonas sp.; assembly: GCF_986095205.1. Taxonomy (NCBI): domain Bacteria; kingdom Bacillati; phylum Bacillota; class Negativicutes; order Selenomonadales; family Selenomonadaceae; genus Megamonas; species Megamonas sp. The sequence goes on from NZ_CFQVBI010000072.1 coordinate 24,575, forward strand.
CATTGGTAGGTGAGCATTGCCTACTTTATCAATAATATTGCCATCAACGCCAACACAAACAGCATCGCCTCGATGAATATTTTCTACATATTTACCTCTTGTATAATGTAATAATTCTACACTCATTTTCTCACCTCAATAATAAAATCTTTAGATTATCTTTTATCATACCATAGCACTTTATTTTTTTGTAGTAATTTATTGATTTTAAAATATCTAGCTTCTATAATTAATATGCATAGAAAAATTTTAAAAATGTGAGTTGAATGTAATGGAAATAGCTTTAATTGCTTTTTTAGCCTTCGTCATTGATTGCATAATTGGCGACCCTAATTCTAAATATCATCCTGTAGCTTTGATGGGAAAATTAATTGATATCCTCGATAAATTATTGCGCAAAGATAATGCTACTGAACCTACAAAATTAGTCTGTGGCTTTATTTTAGTAGCTATATTATTGAGCTTTAGCTATGGCATAACTTATGGCATAATCACACTTCTTGATGTATTTAATTGTCCTAATTGGCTCAATATCTTTATCCAAGCTGTAATCTTAAGCTTTATGATTTCACCAAAATCTCTAGCTAAAGCAGGCAAAGATATTTATGATGAATTAATCAATCACAATCTTGATGAAGCTCGCAAAAAAGTAAATTATATCGTAAGTCGCGATGCCAATCGCATGAATGAACAAGATATCACTCGTGCCACTGTAGAAACGGTAGCGGAAAATATTGTAGATGGTATTATCTCACCTTTATTTTATTTCTTTATCGGTGGACTACCACTCGCTGTACTTTACCGCATGAGCAATACCATGGACGCTATGATTGGCTATAAAAATGATAAATACATTTATTTCGGCAGAACAGCTGCCCGCATTGATGATGTTTTGAATTTCATTCCTGCACGCATAACAGGACTTTTATTAATAGTTGTAGCCTTTTATTCCAAATTAAATGCCAAAGGCGCTTTAAAAATGATGATGCGTGATGCTAAAAAACATCCTAGCCCTAATGGTGGTTATACAGAAGCTACAGTAGCTGGCGCACTAGATATTCGCCTAGGCGGTATAAACTATTATTTTGGTCGTCAATCATTCCGAGCTTACATGGGCGAAGCTATCAATGAATTAAATGCTCGACATATTCAACAAACCATAAAATTAATGTACAATGTTTCTACTTTATTTTTAATCATTATGTGCATTGGTTATATCATAATCACAAAATATCAAGAACTTAGTCTCTAAATCATAAGTAGGTGAATAATAGATAATGCAAGATACTCAATATAAAAAAGGATTAGTAATCGTTCACACTGGAAACGGCAAAGGAAAAACTACAGCAGCTTTAGGACTTGCAATCCGTGCATGGGGCGAAGGCTTAAAAGTTTTAATTCTCCAGTTCATCAAAGGCAGTTGGAAATATGGCGAATTAAAAGCTTTAGCCAAATTTACTCCAGATATCACAGTGAAACAATGCGGTGAAGGTTTTACTCGCCGAGGCAATACAGATATAAAAATCCATCAAGAAGCTGCTAAAAAAGCACTTCAAGAAGCAAAGATGGAAATGATGAGCAATAAATGGGATATGATTATCTTAGATGAAATAAATTATGCTATTGATTTTGATTTAGTTGATTTAAAAGATGTCTTAGATTTAATCGCTGAAAAACCTGCTGATTTACATCTCGTTATGACAGGACGAAATGCCAAAGAAGAAATCATTCAAAAAGCTAATTTAGTAACGGAAATGAAAGAAATCAAACACCCTTATAAAGAAGGCATCAAAGCCCAAAAAGGTATTGAATTTTAAATTTAAATAAAAATGCACTCCAATGGGAAAAGTTTTCATTGGAGTGCATTTTTTAATTTTTTATCTTACCTAAAATGCGATTGCAAATAATAAATAATACAATCATATATAAACATAAAATACCAATAGATACTATAGAAATTTCTTGATTATGTGTGATAGCACGTAACAAAGTCGATGTATGCGTCAATGGCAAAGCTTCAATAAAATAATGTAGTAATAATGGCAATTTATCCGTAGAGAAAAATGTGCCACATAAAAATGACATCGGCAATAAAATATACGTATTAAATCTTGCCATATCTTCAAAAGTCTGTACTGTCATTGCTGCTGAAAAACCAATTTCAGCAAAGATGATACAATTTATAATCAATATAATTATAAATAATGGTGTAATCGCAAATTTCGCACCAAATAAATAAGCTAAAACAACGATAATCGCTGAAGAAATCATGCCACGAAGCACAGCAGCCAAAATCTTTCCTGCTACAAAAGCTATTGGTCGAATAGGCGATACTAAATATTCCTCTAAAGATTTATGATATATACGTTCTGCATGTACAGGAGTTAAACTATTAAAAGCTATATTCATGGAATTTAAAGCCAAAATCCCTGGAACTAAAAAATCTAAATATGAACCAGTCCCTGTATTAATACTTCTACCTAAGCCCCAGCCAAAAGCCACCATATATAAAATAGGTGCTACCATACGGCTTAAGATGAATTTTATCATGCGATGTTTCAATACTACCCAGTCTCGCCAAAAAACAGTCCAAATATCATATAGCATAATCAGCTCACCGTCCTTCCTGTCAATTCTACGAAGACATCTTCTAAATTGGAATGACGTATAGTTGTCGCTACATCTAAAGTTCCAGCAAAATCAGCACATTCTTTACGAGAATTAAAAAATTTATACTCTCTAGACTCTTCGCTATCCCATTCTACAACATATTTGCCAATTTGCTCACAAAGAGCCTTTGGCGTATCCAATTTTATTAAACTACCTTTATTTAAAATAGCCACTCTATTACATAGATTTTCTGCTTCTTCAATGTAATGTGTAGTCAAAACTACAGTAACACCATCTTTTGGCAATCGACGTATTAAATCCCAAATACGTCGGCGCACCTGTGGGTCTAAAGCCACCGTTGGCTCATCTAAAAATAAGATTTTAGGATTATGCATCAAAGCTCGCACAATCAATAAACGTCTTTTCATACCACCAGATAAACTTTTTACTTTATCATTAACTCTATCTTGAAGCTCTACATAATTTAATAATTCTTCAATGCGAGCATGGCGCTCACTTTTGGGAATGTGATGCAATCTTCCATGTAATTCCATATTTTCCCAAACAGTCAAATCCTGATCAAAATTTATATGTTGCGGTACTACTCCTATATATTTTTTTACATTTAATTCGTCGCTGAATATATCTTTTCCCTTATATAAAATTTCTCCAGCTGTAGGCTTTGTAAGCATGGTAAGCATGCGAATAGTTGTCGTCTTACCTGCTCCATTTGGCCCTAAAAGCCCAAAGATTTCACCTTCATCAATCGTCAAATTTAAATCTCTTACAGCCGTTTTTTCTATATTTTTACCTTGTTTATTTTTAGAAACAAAATTTTTCTTTAGGGATTTTATTTCAAGCATATTTATTCCCCTTATTATATTAATTTTTAACTAAAGATACTGGAAAAATTATTTTATCTTCTGGATTTTGACAGTTTTGATACATCTTAGCATTCACACCAAATACTTTAGCTAAATTTTCTACATCAAGTACAGTATTTGGCTCACCTTGCTCAAATACATGTTTATCTTTCAAGATAACTATATCATCAGCATACATACGAGCATGATTTATATCGTGTAAGACCATAATCACTGTCATTTTTTCGCGTTTATTCAATTCATCTACTATCTGCATGACTTCTATTTGATGAGCAATATCTAAATAAGTAGTTGGCTCATCTAATAATAAAATCTTTGGCTGTTGAGCAAGTGCCATTGCAATCCATGTACGCTGTCTTTCACCGCCAGATAAAGTGCTGACTAAGCGATGAGAAAAAGATGTAATATGTGTTTTTTCCATTGCTTCTTCAATAATCGCTTGCTCTTTTTTATTATTCAATGATTTAAATATAGAGCGATAAGGAAATCTACCATAACTCACAAGCTCTTTTACCGTCAAATCTGTTGGTGTTGTCGCTCCCTGTGGTAATATTGCCATTTTCTTCGCTAGATTTTTTCTGGATAAATGCAAAATATTTTCTCCATCAATCAAGATTTCGCCTTTATACTGACGATTTAATCCTGAGATAGCTTTTAATAAAGTCGATTTACCACAACCGTTTGGCCCTATGATAGCTGTCTTTTTTTCAGCTTTAAAATCAATATTAATTCCATCTAAAATCAATTTATCATATATTTTTATCATTAAATCAGATACTTTTAAATTAACCATATCAAAGCTCCTTTCTAAGTAAAAATAAAAAGAATGGAGCTCCTAATATCGCCATGAAAATTCCCACAGGCAATTCCAGTGGAGCAAATGCTACACGGGCGAAAGTATCACTATAAGTAACTACAGCTATTCCCAAAAGTGCTGACGAAGGTATCAAATAGCGATAATCTGAACCTACAAGCAAACGAGCTGTATGTGGCACTATAAGCCCTACAAAACCTAATAAACCTGCTACAGATACAGCACTTGCTGCCAATAATGCTCCTATAGCAGTCAAATAAATGCGTGTTAATTCTACATTAACCCCTAGAGCCTTTGCTATATCATCACCCAATTGCAAAATATTTAAATGGCGTGAACCCAACATTGCTAAAATAAATCCAATTAAAGCATAAGGCCAAATAATATCTACATGTGGCCATGAACGAGCCGATAAGCCCCCTACCATCCACATCAAAGCACCATGTATTCTATCACTATATAAAACTAAAATAGCGGAAATACCTGCACCTAAAAATGCTGATACTGCCACCCCTGCTAAAATAATACGCAACGGTCTTATACCATTTTTCCATGCCAATAAATAAATGCAAATAGCTGCAATCATAGCACCGACAAAAGCTATAGGCGTTATTAGATATTCCATAGCAGGAAATAATACAATCACTAAAATACCTGTAAGCCCTGCCCCTGAAGAAATCCCTATGATATGTGGATCAGCTAAAGGATTTTTCATCACAGCTTGTAAAATAGCTCCTGCCATAGCCAAATTCATGCCTACTAATCCTGCAACTATCGTTCTTGGCAATCTAATATTATATAAAATCTGTTGGTGAGGACTACTTACACCATCAATAAAAATATTTTTCAATTCGCTTATTGGAATAGCTACTGCTCCACTTATTATACTGCATATAATGCCCGAGCAAGCTAAAATGGCGAATACTATCATCATTAGTATTCGCCATTTATTAATCGCTATGCCAAATTTTGTAGTTTGTAAAACTTCTTGTTTTTGCATAGTCATATCAATTCACCATCAATTAAATTTATCTGGATAAACAAGCTTAGCCATAGTTTCAACCGCTTCTGGATAATGAATGCCTGGACTTAGTAAAAATAATTCCTGTGGCAAGAAATATACTTTCTTTTCTTTTACTGCTGGAAGAGTCTGCCATGCTGGATTATTTTCTACATTCTCCATCATAGATTTCTTTATAGTTTCTAGTTTTCCCATACTTGTAACAAAGATAACATCTGGATTTGCTGATACTAATGTTTCCAAACTATATGGCGCAGAAGTTGGATTGCTTTCTAATGGAGTCAATCCCTTAGCAATATTTTCAAATTCCAAAATCTCTGCCGTTGAACCTGCAATACTACCTTCTAACTGTACAGTTACATTTTGAGCTGTACTATGTAGTATTGCTATACGTTTATGTTCATTTGGCAATTTGTCTTTTATTTCTGCTATTTTATTATCCATATCTTGTATCAAAGTTTTTGCTTTATCTGGATTTCCTGCAATCTGCCCTAAAACATCTACAGTATGTTTTACTTGGTCATACGTACGCATTTCAAGAACAACTACAGGAATACCATTTTCTTCAAACGTAGATACAAATTTATCATTCATACCCTTATAAGCAATTACTAAATCTGGTTGAGCTTCTATTACTTTCTCAATATTAATATTATAGACATTTCCTACTTGTGGTAGATTTTCATCTTCTTTGGGAATACCTGTTTTTGCTGATACCCTAGCCACTATTTTTCCATCAACAGCATGAAGTGGCTCTAAAAAAGATGCTGATAATGGTACTATTCTCTCTGGTTTTTTCGTCAAAACTACTTGTCTATCAGCATCATCTGTAATAGTTAAATAACTATCAGTTCCACTCGAAGCATTTTTTTCCTCTGTTTGACTACCACAACCAACTAATATTACTGAAAAACATATTACTAAAGCTAATATACAAAACAAACCATTTAATTTTTTCATAGTAACATTATCTAAGGCAATTAAATACCTTTACTCCTTCTAGTCAAAATAGTTGATAAATAATTTAATTTTTTATCTTTTTGAGCTTGTAAATCATTTATAATTTCTTCATCTGGAAGACCACAACGGCTTACAAGTACAGCATTATCCACCATATCATTTTCAGCTAAAGCATCTACTACTTCAGGATAATTTTTATAAACTTTCATCATTACCACATTATTAGAAACAGCTAAAGCTTTATCAATAGTTTCTTTATCAGCAGTTGCTGGAATTACACTGATGATATCATTGCCTTCAACTAAAGGATAACCTAATTTACTACCAATCGCACAAAATGCTGGCACACCTGGGATAGTTTCAATATTTATATCTTTTTCTTTTGCTAAAAGACGATATACATAAATATATGTACTGTAAAACATTGGATCGCCTAATGTTAAAAATACTACATTTTTTCCAGCTTGTAATAAAGCTAAAATTTCTTCTTTATTTTTCTGCCATGCATCAGTAGTTTCAAAATTAACTACCATTGGAAAAACTTGATATACAATTTCAATATCATCTTTTAAATAAGGTTTAGCTATGCTTAAAGCTACGCTACCATCTTTTTTTTCTGTTTTTGGTGCAATGAGTACATCAGCTTTTTCAATAGCTTTAATAGCTTTCATTGTCAATAATTCTGGGTCTCCAGGACCTACACCAATACCATAAAAAGTTCCTGCCATGATTAAAAATCCTCCTGCATAAAAAGGTATGTGACAAAATTTGCCACATACCTTACTGTATTACATTTTGCATATTTTAGTAGAAACTAAATTACTTAATAAAATAATGCTCTTGTTTATTTTACACTTGCCATATAAAAGCGTCAAGCTTAGGCCACACAGCTTATTTATCTGCTTGCAATGCATCAAAAGCTTCATTTGCTCTATCCACAAATAATTGGCGAACATTTTCATTTTCACCTAAACCGTGAAGATAAGTATCCACTTTGAAACCTTCTTTTTCTAAAATAGATTTATGTGAATCTTCTTCTTCTCCTGCCATATCATTATTAGCATGGTCACCTGCTACCATCATAAGTGGCATTAAAGTTACATTTTTGATTTTCTTAGCTTTTAACTCTTCAATGACATCTTCTAATCTTGGATTACCTTCAACTGTATAAATCAAAACTTTGCCATCATAAAGTTTATTTAAACGATCTTGCATTACAGCATAATATGCATTTGATGGATCTGGTGTACCATGAGCCATAACAAGTACTGCATCTTTTTTACCTAATTTAGGCATTTGAGATTCAAGTGCTTTCATAGCATCTTCTACATCATCTCTTTGATTTTCTTGTCCCATCCAATACATAAGAGGTGTACCAATAGTCATTTTCTTAAATTGAGTTTTGTAAATATCATAAACAGCTGTTTTATAAGTATATTCAATACCAGGAATAACATCTAAAGAAGTGAGTGCAATGCGATTATAGCCTTCAGCTTTTAGTTGTGCCAAAGCTTCTTCTGGAGTTGGAATATTAATACCTTCTTTAGCTTTAATGCGGTCAATAATAATATGTGAAGTAAATGCTAATACCACTTTAGTATTTGGATGTGCTTTTTGAATTTCATCTACAGTTGCTTCAATTGTTTTTGCACGAGTATCTTTAAAAGTAGTACCAAAACTCATCACTACAATAGCATCTTTATTTGGTGCCTTCATTAGCTGTTCATCTGTTGTATTATAAGTACGTAAACCAATTTCTGTTGCTTTTAATAAAGCTGGAGTTGCAGTCTTTACTTCAGAGCTCAACTCATAACCAGAAGCAAAAGATGTTGCAGATACGCCTGTTAAGGCTACACATGCCATAGATGCCATTAAAATTTTTTTCCATTTAGCTTTCATATTGTTCTTTCCTCTCTTAGCTGAGTTATCCCCTTTATCCTACAATTTTCTTTTAAGCTAGGTTAAAAGTCATAAAAAAAATGAACCTTCTGCGCGCTCAAAGGTTCATTTCTAGTATAAAAAATCTCTACATGGAATTATACCGATGTAGAGATAGCCTTATACTGTAATAAATCTCCTACCTATCTCTCGCAGGTCATAACGGTGATTGACAAATAGGCAGTTCTTCTGACTCAAGTTCATCGCTTCTTCAAGCCTTCCCAAGAAAATCTCAGTGACATATTTTTGAAGTTGCTCACTTTCACAGCGGCGGGACCGTAGTAGCTTTTACTACTTTATCTATTAAGTCCTAGGGACACCTATTCCACTCAATATAAATTATAAATAAAATTAATTAAAAAATTAATTCTATTTTTACCATAACATTTAGTAATAAATATGTCAAGTCATTATTGCGACTTTTGTACTATCGTTTCTGTCGCTAAACCAAATTTAGTTATACCAATAGCCTTGAATTTATCTAATAAAGCCATTATTTTACCATAATCAATGCTTTCATCAGCACGAATAACTACAGCAAAATTATTATTTTCTTCATATTTTTCTTTTGCACCTTGAAGTAATGTATCTTCATCTATCAATTTATTTTCTAAATACAAAGTGCCATCAGCTTTCATCGTAACTAAATAATTAACATTTGTTTGACTTTGGGCATTTTGCACTTTAGGCATATTTACAGGAATAGTTTTTAAATCCACCATGTACAGTGTGCTGAGCATAAAAAATACCAATAAGAAAAACATAATATCAATCATTGGTATAATCATGACCTCAGGCTTAGAAAACGCTCTTCTATCTTTTAAACGCATTGTCATTCACCTCTAGTTATATAACCTTCAATTAGTGAAAAAGCCTGTTCCATATCAGTTACGATACGGTCTATTCTCTGCACAAAATATGCATGAATAGCCAAAGAAACAATAGCTACACAAAGTCCTGTAGCTGTTGCGATTAATGCTTCACCTACACCCCCAGTGATAGCAATAGCTTGACCTTCTTCTAAATTAAATACGCTAAAAGCTGAAATCATACCAATTATTGTCCCCAATAAACCTAATAAAGGAGCCATAGTAACAATTACATTTAAATAATAAAGTCTTTCTCTAAATTTAGAAATACTTATCCCTGATTGAACTTCCAACAACATCATCAAATTGATATTTTTATTTTGCATTTTATTGAAAGCAAAATCGACTAAAGAAGCTAAATCCCCCTTGCTATTTTGTGCTAAATTTCTAGCCTCTTCAATTTTATTATTAATCATCAATTTATAAAAATTTTGTGCAAAAGCTCTTCCCGAATCAGCTTTCATAAAATATAATAAGCGTTCTATACCAATAGTGATAATAAAGATTGAGCATATTAATAATATGTACATTACTAATCCGCCCTTATGAAAATACTCTACACCTTGCATCAATAAGTCCATGAAAAGACCTCCTATAAAAATCTCACTTCTTGTATTATAATTTATTCATACTAATAATAAGCTTATCAAATATAGCTGTCAAACCTAAAATCAAAAAACTTAACAATTAAGGAAGTGCTTTTATGTTTACTACAAAAGTTCAAGTCGCCCATCATGATATGCAGGATTTTATTTCTAATTATCAAGACATAGACAAATTTTTGACTTATTGCCAACAATGTAATAATTATAAACATAAATGGTCTTGTCCACCACTTAGCTTTAATCCTAAAACTTATTTGAGCCAATATAAATCTATTTATTTAGTAGCTGTACAAATAAATTACAGTGAAGATACTATAAATAGCTTAACTACTAAAGAAGAAATTAGTACATTTACTCGCAAAACTTTGCGCAAACTAAAAAATGAAATAGCTACTGCTCTACTAAATTTAGAAAATGATAATACAATTTCTCTATCTTCTGGTGGCTGTAGTTACTGTTGCAAATGCAGTAGAACTGTTAATCAGCCTTGTAAAAAACCAGATAAAATGCGTCATTCTCTTGATTCTTTTGGCGTAGATTTAGGAAAAGTAATGGAAGATATATTTAATATAAAATTACTTTGGGGCTTAGATAAATTACCAAAATATCACGTATTAATTCATGCTTTAATCTCTAACGAAACTATTTCTGCTACAACTATATCTGACATAATAAGCAAAAACAGCGTATAACTATAATAGTTATACGCTGTTGTTTTAAAAAATATTCTTTCCCCCTCAGTTAAGGGAAAATATATAAAGTTATGGGGGAAAGAGAGAGAGTTAACAAATTATTTTAATTTCCACATAATGTCGGAAAGCATGAGCTGATCTTTAAATTTATCCATATCTAAATCTTTAGTGATATGAACGAATTCAATACCCATCATATTAGCCCAATCGCGAAGTTGTTCAGCAGTTACAGTGTAGCTGATAACGCTATGATGTGCACCACCTGCTAAAATCCAAGCTTCACCAGCTTCTTCAAGGCTTGGCATTGGTTTCCACATTACGCGAGCTACAGGAAGATTTGGCATTGGCATAATAGGTTTTACGCATTCTACATCGTTAACGATAAGACGCATTCTACCACCCATATCTACAAGAGTAGCTACAATAGCACTGCCTGCTTTACCTTCAAATACAAGACGAGCTGGAGCATCTTTGCCACCAATTCCAAGTTCATGAACTTCAATTTTTGGAGTTCCTTCTGCAACGCTAGGGCAAACTTCAAGCATATGTGCACCAAGGTTATAGCTATCTTCGCCATCTTTACCGAAATGATAAGTGTAGTCTTCCATTAAAGCAGTACCTTTATCAATGCCCTGTGCCATAGTTTTCATAACTGCAGTGAGGCAAGCAATTTTCCAATCGCCTTCTGGACCGAAACCATATCCTTGACCAGTTAAATCTTGAGTTGCAAGACCTGGAAGTTGATCCATACCATAAAGGTCTTCAAATGTATTTACAAAACCATCTGCTTTGTTATCTTCTAAGAATTTTTTGATAGCAACTTCAACTTTTGCTTGATAACGTACAGATGCAATATTATCTGTATTCATTTCATATTTAGTTTGATATTCAGCAACTTGAGCATCAATTTGTTCTTCAGTTACTGCGTTGATGTACTGTACTAAATCTCCTACTGCATGAGTATTTACAGACCAACCAAATTTGATTTCTGCTTCTACTTTATCGCCTTCAGTAACAGCAACATTTCTCATGTTATCGCCAAAGCGAATAACTTTTAAATCAGCACTAGCGATTACGCCAATTGCAGTACGCATCCAAGTTGCGATTTTGTTTTGAACAGCTTCTGTTTCCCAATAGCCAACAACAATTTTACGAGCAAGACGCATACGAGTACCAATGAAACCATGTTCACGGTCACCATGTGCAGACTGATTTAAGTTCATGAAATCCATATCGATTTCTTCATTTGGAATTTCTCTATTATATTGTGTATGAAGGTGAAGATATGGTTTTTGTAATTTTTTAAGACCTCTAATCCACATTTTAGATGGGGAGAAAGTATGCATCCATGTGATAATACCAGCACAAGTATCATCATAGTTTGCATCCATTACAAATCTGTCAATTACTTCAGCAGTAGTACCTACAGCTTTAAATTCAATTTTTGCAGGAAGTTTGCCAGAAGCATTTAAACCTTCTACCATTTTTTTTGCGTCTTCTTCAACAGCTTTTAAAGCTTCTGGGCCATATAAGAACTGGCTACCTACGATAAACCAAAATTTGTAGTCTTGTAATTTTTTCATAAAAAACAACTTCTTTCTTTAAAAATATAACTTATATTATTACTTGCAAATAATTCTATTATAACTGTTGTATATTTAATATTACCATTTATTTGAAAATTATAATATATAATTGTCATACAACATGGTCTTATTATAGCATGTATGTTATACAAATTTCAATAGGCAAAAACATAAAATTTATAAAAATTTTTTCAATCTTTCTAACAATTACACTATATAAATAATTTTTATAGTAATCTTTATCTATATAAAGGAAATTATTTTTTATTAATCTTTTTCCTAAATAAAAAAATTCAAAAAAATTTAAAATTATTTGCAATAAGCACTTGTCAAATAAAAAAAACTATAGTACAATTCTTCTTGTCAACATATCATACAACTTTATTAAATTGTTTAAATTAGTATGATATTTATAATTGTCTGTTAATTTTATAATAAAGAAAAGGTAGGTTTTATCTCATGTCCACAGCTATTGACACTGAAGCGCTTGAACAAAGTAAACGTATGCGCAAATTAGTATCTGTTGCAGCCGGTATGGCTGGTTTGTTGTTTGGTCTTGATATTGGGGTAATCGCTGGTGCATTGCCATTCATTACAGACCAATTATCACTCACAAGCCAAATGCAAGAATGGATCGTAAGTTCTATGATGTTTGGTGCGGCTATTGGTTCTATTATTACTTTATGGATTTCATCTAAATTAGGTCGTAAAAAATCTATTTTAACAGCAGGTCTCTTATTTATTATTGGTTGTTTTGGTTCTTCATTCGCTCCTAATTATGAAATTTTATTAATCTCTCGTATAATCTTAGGTTTCTCCATTGGGGTTGCTTCTTATGTAGCACCACTTTATCTTTCTGAAATGAGTGAAAAAGAACATCGTGGTCGTTTGATTTCCATGTATCAGCTCATGATTAACTTCGGTATCGTTATCGCATTCATCTCTGATACACTTCTTGCTCCAACAGAAAGCTGGAGACTTATGCTTGGTATCATCAGTATCCCTGCATTCTTATTAATAATCGCTGTTGCTAAATTACCAGATAGCCCACGTTGGCTCGCTTCTAAAGGTTTTACAACTGAAGCTCAAAGAGTACTTAACGTTCTTCGTGGTAACAAAGAAAAAGCTCATGAAGAACTCCAAGATATCACAGATAGCTTAAAAGTTAAACAAGCTGGTTTCTCTTTATTCAAAGCAAACAAAAATGTTCGTCGTGTTGTTTTCCTTGGTATGTTCTTACAGTTCATGCAACAATTCACTGGTCAGAACATCATCATGTATTATGCTCCAAAAATCTTCAGTCTTGCTGGTTTTGAAAGCCACACAGACCAAATGTTTGCTACTATCTTAGATGGTATGACATTCGTTATCTTCACTTGGATTTCCATGCAGTTCATCGATAAAACTGGTCGTAAAATCGCACTTAAAATTGGTTTCGGTATCATGGCTTTCGCTCTTATCGTTCTTGGCTGGTGCCTCATGCAGTTTGAAGGCGGAAATACAGCTCAATGGATTTCTTACACTGCTGTTGGTATGACAATTCTTTCCATCGCTGGTTATGCTATGAGTGCTGCACCTGTTATCTGGATTTTATGCTCTGAAATTCAACCTCTTAAAAGCCGTGATTTCGGTATAGCTTGCTCTACTACTACAAACTGGGTATCCAACATGATTATCGGTGCTACATTCCTTTCCCTTCTCGAAGGTATTGGTTCCGCTCAAACATTCTGGTTATACGGTATTTTGAACGTAATCTTCATTTTCTGCACAATTTACATTGTTCCAGAAACAAAAGGTGTTTCTCTTGAAAAAATTGAAAGCAATCTTATGGAAGGTAAAAAACTTCGCGATATTGGTTGCTAATAATGAGATAAGTTCAAGGAGGAAATTATTATGTTAATTACAATAGGTCGTCAATATGGTGCTGGCGGACGTGAAGTAGCTGAAATTTTAGCTAAAGAACTTCAAATCCCTCTTTATGATAGAAAATTAGTTGCTTTGATTGCTGAACATCTTGAAAAAGGTTGTAAATTAGAAGAATTAAATCTCACTTATACTAATCTTTATGGTGATGAATCTCCATATGAACATATCTTTGATAATGTTGTTCAAAATGATGATATGTTTATGTTTAAACCTCAATCTAACGCTATAAAACAATTAGCTGATTACTATAAATCTGGTATTTTTGTAGGTCGTTGTGCTAATTATATCTTAAATGACTATAATGCTTATAGCTTCTTTATCGTTGCTGACGATGATTTCAGAACTACTAGAGGTCAACTTGTTTATCATAAATCTTTATCTGAATTAAAAAAAGAAGACCAAAAACGTGCTTCTTACTATAATTACTATACAGGACTTAACTGGGGCGAACCTAAAGATTATGATTTAATAATCAATGTAGCTCGTACAGGTATTGAAGGTGCTGTAAAAGTTATTAAAGAATATGTTGCTAATAATCCTAAATAATCTTGCTTAACATCAACACTTCTTTTATGTTAAAGTATCACAATTCTAACATAAAAGAAGTGTTTTTTCTTTAGTATCATTACTATTCTCTTATATTTTATCTATTACTTTATAAAAAAAGCGAGTCATATGACTCGCTTTAAAATGTTTTTACAGATTCTCTTTCTACTAGATTTGGTGGGAATTTCACACTGACATTTAAGCTTGGATTTTCCATCAATTTCAAAAGTTGTATAGCCACTGTTTTTCCCATTTCTTTCTTAGGATGAGCAAAAGTTGTTAAGCCAATAGCTGACTCTAATTCCAAATCATCAAAACTTATAATTGAAATATCATCTGGTATTTTTTTATCAATTTTAGTAAATAAATCGACTAAATATCTTGCTATCTGATCATTATAACAAATAATGGCTGTAGCATCATTTAGACGTCTTAATATTTCACGGTCTAATTCACCATTCATAATAAGTTTGATATCTTCTGTTGTATACCAAAACATATTTTTTTCTGATTGCAATAAATTATGTTTTTTCAAAGCATTGATCGCACCTGAATAACGCAATTGACCTTGCATATCATCAGATTTAAAAATACCAGCAATCTTTTCATGTCCATGTTTTATGAGGTATTCACCTGCCGATTGCCCTGCTAGATAATCATCCATACGCACGCTTGGTATATTCATTGGCGGATTAGTATCAGCATGAATAAACACACATGGTATTCCTGCTGATTTTATTTTTTGATAAAAATCTGTATTGATATATGGTATACCACTTTTTGCTGGCTCAATAATTAAACCATCAATATTATTCTTCAACATAGTATCTAAAATATATGCTTCTTTTTCCACTCTATTATAGGTAAAAGCTAACTGCATAAAATAACCATTTTTAGTCAATACTTTCTCTATCCCTTGTACAATACTTGGAAAAATATAATCATCTAAATAAGTCAAAACAACACCTATATTTCTTGTTGTTTTCTTTATTGCTGATTTTGAAGCAGATACATATGTTCCGCTACCACGTCTTCTCTCTAGTAAGCCTTCGCTTTCTAGTACGCTAGTTGCCTGTCTTACAGTTTGGCGACTAATTGAGAATTTTTTCCCCAATTCATTTTCAGAAGGCAATCTCATGCCTACACTGAATTCTCCGCTTAAAATTTGCTCTCTTATCCAATTCATTAAATCTATATATTTCGGAGCATCTGCCGTTGCCATTTTTACACCGTCCTTCCTTTTATAAATATAACAATCTCTTTTTTATATTTATATGTGTATCTATATAGTTTACCAAATAATATATATATAATACAACTAATATACAAAAATACAACTTTTATTACTTCATATTATCAAATAACATTTCACCTACACTATCATACAATTTTGTTGCAATATTTTTAGCATGTATAGTTGCTGAATTTAAACTATACCCTTCAAATTCTTTTATCATAGGCACATCATTTTGAGCATCACCAATTGTTAAAACCTGTTCAAAGCATTTATCTTTTTGTAAATTTAATAATTCTTTAACTCCTTGAGCTTTATTTATCCCCTTAGCACATATATCTATACAATTTAAATTCATATTAGCTAAGAAAGCTCCTTCAAATTCATTATTTATGCGTTTAGCATAATTATTAGCAATTTCTTCTGTTTCATAGGCTAAACTAATTTGTATTACATTCATTTCAGATAAAGCTTGCTCTACAGTTATTTTTTGAATGATATCTTGATTTTTATATTTTTCAGACTCAAAATACTTTAACAACTGTGATTTAGGGCTATTTATCGTTGTTCTCATTTTTTCTGCTGATGAAAATAAAATATGCCAACTTTCTTTGGCAATATCACTATGAACAAGTTTTTCTAATTGTATTTCATCCAATGGAAAAGATTTTATTAATTTCAAATTCTTATCAAAAATTGTTCCACCATTATTACAAATTACAAAATCATAAGTAAGCTCTTGATTATTTACTTCATGCATTAAAGAATGAACATCTCTACCACTACATAAAACAAAGATATTGCCTTTACTTCTCCATTCATTTACAGCTTCTATATTTATTTGCGGTATGATATCTTCATGGTGAAAATATAATGTCCCATCAAAATCACTAAATGCAATTTTCATCAAAAACGCCTCTCTTCTATTCATCTCAATATCTTATATTATAAAAAAAAAGCAGACAAAAGTCTGCTTTTTCTTATTATCTATCAAAATGTTTTTGCCATTGATGATGGAAAGTACCTTCTCTATCAATGCGTTTATACGTATGAGCACCAAAATAATCTCTTTGAGCTTGAATGAGATTTGCACCTACAACTTTTGTACTCAAACCATCAATATAAGAAATTGCATTGGCAAAAGCTGGTACTGGTACACCTGCTAAAATAGCTTTAGCTACAATTTTTCTTAAACATTGCTGATTATTTTTTACTTTTTCAGCAAAGAATTCATTTTCAATTAAATTATCTAAATTAGGTTCTTGCTGATAAGCATTAGTTATATTATTTAAAAATCTCGCTTGAATGATACAACCAGCTCTAAAAATAGAAGCAATATCACCTAAGTTTAAATTCCAATCGTATGTTTCAGAAGCGCTTTTATAAAGAGCAAGACCTTGAGCATATGCTGCAATTTTAGCTGTATATAAAGAACGTCTTACATCTTCTACAAAATCTGCATCAATTTCTACAGGTAATACTTTTTTCAAACCACTTGCTGCTAATTGTTGACGTTTTTCATAGAAAGAACTGATATTTCTAGCATTGCAAGCACTTGTCATAATAGATGTATTCACACCTTGTTCTAAAGCAGCTAAGCTTGTCCAACGACCTGTACCTTTTTGCCCTGCACTATCTAAGATTTTATCTACTAATTCGCCTTCGCCTAAATCATCTTTTTCTTTAAAGATATCTGCTGTAATACCAATTAAGAAGCTATTTAATTCACCTTGGTTCCATTCATTGAAAATATCTGCAATCTGGGAATTTTCATATCCACCAACATGTTTTAATAATAAATAAGCTTCAGCAATAAGTTGCATATCTGCATATTCAATACCATTATGCACCATTTTTACATAATGACCTGCACCATTTTCACCAATATATGTGCAACAAGGTTTACCATCTTCAGCTTTAGCGGAAATAGCTTCTAAAACTTCTTTGATTTCTTTATAACTTTCTTTATTACCGCCTGGCATTAATGCTGGACCATTGAGTGCTCCCTCTTCACCGCCAGATACACCAACACCAAAATATTTAAATCCTTTAGAAGTTACATATTCATATCTTCTTTGTGTATCTTTAAAGAAGGAATTGCCACCGTCCATGATGATATCTTCTTTATCTAAATAAGGTAAAAGACTTTCAATTACACTATCTACTGCTTTACCTGCTGTTACCATGATAAAGAATTTACGAGGACGAGTCATACCTTCCACTAAAGATTTTACATCATAAAAAGCTGTTATATTATCATGTGGATGATTTTTAACAAAAGCTTCTGTTAAATCTGGAGTGTAATTATATACGGCTACTTTGAAATTATGATTTGCCATGTTTAAAGCTAAACAGCTTCCCATTACACCCATACCAATAACTGCTATATTTGATTTCATAAATTTTATTTTCCCCCATTAAAAATTAAAAAAATATATCTATATTGTACAACTGTCTATCAAAAAAAGCTACCAATAAGGTAGCTTTTTTATTTTTCTCGTACAATATATTATCGCATGTCTAAAATTCAGCTACTAAATTATTCATAAAATACAATTATCTTCTTTATTTATAATTTATTTGCATAAAATCTTCAAAAACTATCAAAATAAGATTGCATTTAAAATCATTACACCAATAATACCTGCAACGGAAATAATAGTTTCTAAAGCACACCATGTGCGAATTGTTCCCTTTATAGTTAAGCCAAAGAACTCTTTAAATAACCAAAATCCTGGGTCATTTGGTGGACTGAAAATTACACTACCTGCACCAACTGCTAATACCATAAGTTCTGGGCTTACACCAGTGAGTGGAATTAATGGTGCTACGATGCCACCTGCTGTGAGTGCTGCTACTGTTGCAGACCCAACAGAAGTTCTGATAACAGCAGCAATCAACCATGCCATCAATAATGGAGACATATCTGAACCATGAATTAAACTACCGATATATGTTCCCAATCCACTATCAATTAAAATCTGTTTTAAAACACCGCCACCTGCAACAACAAGTAAAATCATCGCAATAGTTTTTACTGCATCTTCTACACTTGTCATTATTTCTTTCATGGATTTTCCACGATTTAAGCCAAAAGTAAAAATGGCAATGATTACAGAAATAGTAAGCGCTATATCTGGATTTCCTAAAAATACTAAAATATGATAAATACTATACGTATCATCTAAAGTCATCTTTACAATAGCAGAAGCTGCCATCAATACTACTGGTACTAATGCAGTAAAAATACTAATTGCAAAAGAAGGCATTTCATCTTCTTTGAAAATTTTAGGATTGTATAAACCTTTTGGAATTTCCGGTTTCAAATCTTTAACAAAATTATAATAAAGTGGTCCTGCTAAGATAACTGTTGGCACTGCAATGATAAAGCCATAAATCAAAGTAGTACCTAAATCTGCATTAAAAATAACTGCAATCGCTGTTGGCCCTGGATGTGGTGGTAAAAATCCATGTGCCACAGATAAAGAAGCTGCCATTGGAATACCAACTTCTAAAAGATTAACCTTTGCTTCAGCTGCAATCGTAAATACTAATGGAATTAAAAGTACAAAGCCAATTTCATAAAAAAGTGCAATACCTACGACAAAACCTGTTAAGCAAACAGCCCAACGAACATTTTTTACCCCGAACATAGAAATCAATGTAGTGGCAATTCTTTGTGCTCCCCCACTATCAGCCATCAATTTACCAAGCATAGCCCCAAAACTTACGACTATTGCCAGACCTCCTAATGTACCGCCTAACCCCTTAGTTATAGATGGTACGATAGCATCTACTGGTAAACCTAAAGCAAAGCCCATAAAAATTGCTACAAAAATTAAAGATAAAAAACTATTTAACTTACACTTTACAATAAGTATAAATAAAATAATAATCCCCACAGCCAATATAGCTAATGGCATAATCAAAACCCTCTCTCTTTATATATTTTTATTATTTATACATTTTATTTTGATACGTAGTTATGCGTGCAAAATCAGGTTGTAATTTTTCATATAAACTGCTATAGATATCAAAAAGTTCTTCATAGACTTCTTTATTTTCTGCTTGTGGTTTATATACTTTCTTCGGTTTAATTAAATTTGCAGTATCAGAGATATCTTTCATCTCACCACTAGCTATGAAACCTAAAACAGCTGCCCCAAAAGCTGCTCCCTCACTATTTTGAGGTAAAGTTATATGTTCGCCAAAGATATCAGCCATAATTTGTAACCATAATGGTGATTTTGTAAAACTACCACTGACGCGAATATCTTTTACCTGACCAAAATCTTTTAAAGCACTTAGTACACAATTTAAACTAAAACATATACCTTCCATGCCAGCTCTAATCATATGCGAACGACTGTGATTTAAAGATAAGCCAAAAAACATTCCACGAAGCTCAGAATTCCAATATGGTGCACGTTCACCTGTAAAAAATGGCAACAACAATAATCCTTCTGCTCCAGCTGGAATTTTAGAAGCTTTAAGCGTCATTAAATCATATGGGTCAATATCGATATCTTCTAAACGATGATTGCTATAATGGCAGACTTTATCGCGAAGCCATCTCATGATGATGCCACCATTATTTATAGCACCACCTGCAACCCACATATCATCAGTCAAGTTATAACACCATGTGCGTCCTAAGTTATCCACCTTCGGTGTTTTTGTAAGCATTCTAATTGCTCCGCTTGTACCGATTGTCGCACTTAACTGACCATCTTCAATAGCACCAATTCCCACATTTACCAATACACCATCAGTAGCACCAATAACTACAGGTAAATTTTCTGGTAAATTCAATCTTTGCGCTGCACTATCTGTCAATTTACTCTGATAAGTTGTAGATACAACAGGTGGTAATTGTTCTCTTGTTATTCCCGCATAATTTAAAATTTCTTCATCCCAATCCATTTTATGAGCATTATATAAACCACTTGCAGAAGCTGAGGATTTATCAACTACCCATTCACCTGTCATTTTTTCAAAAATATAATCTTTTAAAGAATAAATATATCTCATTTTGGCAAATACATCAGGATAATTTTTTCTCACCCATAAGATTTTCAAAAATGGATAACAAGAATGAGTTGGACAACATGTTCTTTCATAAAAACCTTTTACTAAGGCTTCATCTTTTTTTAATTCATTAACAATACCTACTGAACGACTATCTGCCCAAGTTATCATATTGCTCAATAATTCACGATTTTCATTAGCCGGTGCAAAGCTATGCATAACAGTACTAATAGCTATACCAGATACATTTTTACCTTTATAAATTAAAGTATTAGCTACTTCACGTACAACTTTTTCAATTGCTTTATATATAATCTCAGGATTTTGCTCAGCCCAATCTGGATATGGTGTTTCTAACGGATAAAATTCATCTGCACTACATAAACTCAATCCATCTTTTTGATAAGCAATCGCTCTAACTCCTGTAGTACCTACATCTACCCCAATCCAAATACAACTTCTTGTATTACTAAAATCCAACATTAAAACCGCCCTTTCCCTAAACCATTATAAATAAACTGAAAAATCATTAATTTATGTAATTTCTTTATTTACTAACACAAGCAAATTATAACAAATAAAACTTTATTATGCAATATATTTTTCATTTTATTTTTTATTTTTGATATTTTTATATCATTTTTTATCAATCTTATTCTATACTATCACTATATTTTGTTGTTATAATTACATTAAGAAAGATTTTGAGGTGAATATCATGGAGACAAATACATCTATCTTAACATTAATGCGTAGCAATTATAATAATATGACGAAATCAGAAAAACGCATCATAGATTATATCCTTGCTAATTTAAAAACTGTCATGAGTCAAACTATCTCCGATTTAGCCAGCAATACTCAAAGTTCGGAAATTACTATTTCTCGTTTTTGTAAAAAATTAGGTTTTAGCGGTCTACAAAGTTTAAAAATAGCCTTAGCTAGTGAAGTATATAGTCAAGATGAATTAGTATCTCAAGAAATAAATCCCAATGATTCCTATAAATTAATTGCTGAAAAACTTTTTTCTTCCATCACTGATGGACTGCAAGACACTTTAAAATTAATTGATTTTGAACAATTAGAAAAAGCTGTTCAGTTAATAAAAAATGCCCATCAAATCTGTGTATATGGCTTTGGTAATTCTTTTACAGTTTGCCAAGATATCGAAACACGTTTTATGCGTTTTGGTATTCCTATAAAAGCCTATAATGATTTGCATATGCAAGTTACAGCGTCTTCTCTACTCACAGAAAAAGATTTAATTATCTGCGTATCTCATACAGGCGCCAACATTGACCTTCTACAAGCTATAGAATTAGCTCACAATAATAATGTTCCTATAATTGCCATAACAAGTTATATGAACTCTCCTCTTTGTAAATTAGCTGATGTTGTTTTGCATGGTATGGGTCGCGAAATCGCCTATAAATCTGAAGCTGTTGCTTCACGATTAATACACATGGCCATAGTAGATATTCTATATATGGGTGTATATCAAAAAAATGTTACAAAAAACTTCACTAATATCAAAAAAATGCGTAATGCTATAGCTAAACGCAGATTGTAATGTACATTTACTTACACTTTTTCCTGAAAAATTTTATAAAATATGTAAAATAATAAAAAAACTACTTGCTAAATACCTAATTTGCTATATAATGTTGAATATTGATTTAGATTTTATATTATTTTAGAGGTATTTTATGAAAAAATATATTATCCAGTATGCAATGATCGTCATTGGTGCTCTTATTTCTGCCATATCATGTAATTTGTTCTTAATTCCTAATCATTTTCTCTCTGGCGGACTTACAGGGATTGCCATTATTCTCCACTATTTATTTGATTTACCTATCGGTATTCAAAATATCATCTTCAACATTCCAATTTTATATATTGCCTATCATTTTTTTGGAAGACTATATTTTTTCAACACAATATTAGGTACAGGTCTATATTCATTCTTCATTGATTTAACATCATTCTTAACACCATATACTCCACTACATAATAATCCTATGTTATCAGCTATCGTTGCTGGTGTAGTTTCTGGTATTGGCTTTGGTCTTATCTTACGTGCAAATGCTAATACTGGTGGTGCCGATGTAATTGCAGCTTTAATCAAGAAACTCTATTCTTATAATATCGGTACAATGATTTTCGCTTTAAATTGTATCATCGTACTTTGTGGTCTTTGTCTATTCAATTTTGAAGTAGCCATTTACACTTTAATCTACATGTATATCATGGGTGAAGTTGATAACCGCATTGTTACTGGTTTCAATAAACGAAAATCCATCATGATTATTTCCGATAAGTCTGAACAAATTGCAGGGCTTATCATGCTTGAATTAGGACGTGGTGTTACCTTAATCAATGGTGAAGGTGGCTATACACATACTAAAAAGAAAATACTTTATATCGTAGTAAATCTTACGCAATTAAGTAAAATTAAAGAAATAGCTTTAAATATAGATAAAAAAGCCTTCTTTATTATCTCTAATGCTTCTGAAGTAAATGGTAAAGGCTTCTCTTACCATTAAATAATAAATAATGACAAAATAAAAAGGATAAGAATTGATTTACTTCAACTCTTATCCTTTTATTTATATTCGCTCTTATGCTTAAAAAGAAATTATCCTTTTATCCTTGGAAATAAAAATATGCAAATACGATTAGACCTAAAATTATACGATACCAGCCAAATGCTTTAAAGTCATTTGTTCTTACATAACGAAGTAAGAATTTAATAGAAATAATAGAAACTATAAAAGCTACTACCATACCCACTAATAATAGAATAACTTCTTCAAAAGTATAATTAAAACCGAATTTAAATAGTTTTAATGCACTAGCACCAAACATAACAGGAATAGCTAAAAAGAATGTGTATTCTGTAGCTACCACACGAGAAGTTCCAAATAAAATACCACCTAAAATAGTGGAACCAGAACGAGATGTACCTGGCACTAAAGACAATACCTGAAAGAAACCTATTATCAATGCTGTTTTATAATCTAAATAGTCAATATCTTTGATGCTTGGTGTTCTATGTTTATTATAATTTTCAACTATAATAAATAATACCCCATATAAAATCAAAGTGAATGCTACTACTTGTGCATTCATAAAATGCTCTTCCATATAATCATTAAAAGCTAAACCAATTACAGCAGCAGGAATACAGCCAACGATTACTTTTCCCCATAAAGAAATGGTTTGTCTTTTTTTCAAATATGTTTTTCTTTTTGAAAATGGATTTAGTCTATCAAAATTTAAAGCAACTACAGCTAAAATTGCACCTAGCTGAATAACTACTAAGAACATATCCATAAATGCTTTACTTACATTTAAAGACATAAACTCATCAACTAAAATCATATGACCTGTACTACTTACAGGCAACCATTCTGTTAGACCTTCAACAATCCCTAAAACAATAGCTTTTATAATCTCTAGGGTAAACATAAATTATAAAATCCCTCCTATTTGTTCATTATTTTTCCAATATAAAATTTAAAACTGAATTTAAGCTGAAACAACCAAATGATTAAAAATTTATCCTAATTCGCAAAAGAGGTCTCTTTGTAGAGACCTCTTTTATATTTTTATTTGATTATCAGCCTTTACCTTTTACGATATCAATTGCATCGAAAAGTTTACTTACAGATTTTTTCTGATAAATACGAGAAATTACTTCACCTATAGGTGGAGCCATAGATACAGAAACAATTTTGCTAGAATGTTTTTCTTCAGGTAATGGAATAGTGTTTGTAATAATTAACTCTTCCATTGGAGAATCTTCAATACGCTGAACTGCTGGATCACTTAAGATACCATGAGTACAACAAGCATAAACGGATTTTGCACCATGTTTAACAAGTGCTTTAGCACCTTCACATAAAGAACCTGCTGTATCTACGATATCATCAATGATAACGCAATTCTTATCTTTTACTTCACCAATTAAATTCATAACTTTAGCGCAACCTGGCATTGGACGGCGTTTTTCAATAATAGCAATAGGTGCTTTTAAACGATCTGCTAAAGCACGAGCGCGTGTTACACCACCAAGGTCAGGAGAAACAACTACTACATCTTCAAGATTTTTAGCTTGGATATAAGCTGCAAGAAGTGGAGCTGCTGCAAGATGGTCTACTGGGATATCAAAGAAACCTTGGATTTGACCTGCATGTAAATCAACAGTGATTACACGGTCAATACCAGCTGTAGTCATAAGATTAGCTACTAATTTTGCAGAAATAGGTTCGCGACCACGAGTTTTACGGTCTTGACGAGAATAAGCATAATATGGTACAACCGCATTAATGCTCTGTGCAGATGCACGACGGCAAGCATCAGCCATAACGAGTAATTCCATAAGATTGTCATTTACTGGTTGGCTAGTTGGCTGAATAATAAATACATCCTTACCACGAATACTTTCACTAATCATTACTTGAGTTTCACCATTATTGAAGTGACCTACAAAAGCATGACATAATTCCACACCGATATACTGTGCTACTTCTTCTGCTAATTTTGGATTTGCATTACCAGTGAGAATACATAATTTTGAGGTATCGAAGTTCATTTTACTCCTCCTGAAATCTGTTAAAAATATAATAAATAATAATAATATATATAGAAATGTAGTTATGCTACATTGCTACCAAAATAAAATATAAATTAAACTATTATACTAACTAAATTTCTTAGTTATTTTCTTTTGTCTTTCCAGCCTTCAATATTTTTCTGTCTTTCACGTGCGATTGCAAGTGCGTTTTCTGGAACTTCTTTAGTAATTGTAGAGCCTGCACCTACATAAGCACCATTATTTACTTTAACTGGAGCTACAAGATTTGAGTTGCAACCAATAAAGCAATCATCACCTATTATAGTACGGAATTTATTTTTTCCATCATAATTTACAGTGATTGTACCACAACCCATATTTACACCAGAACCCATATCAGTATCTCCAATATAGCTCAAGTGAGGTAATTTAGAGCCTTCACCAATATTAGAATTTTTAACTTCTACGAAGTTACCAATTTTTACTTTATGTGCAAGTTTTGTATTTGGACGAATGTGTACATATGGTCCCATTTTTACATCATCTGCGATTTCACAGTCTTCAGTAAAACTAAACATAGCTTCTACATTATCGCCCATAACTGTATTTTTGAAATGTGAATTTGGTCCAAGTTTGCAACCTTGTCCAATTTTACTATTGCCTTCAATCCAAGTAGATGGATAGATTATAGTATCTTGTCCAATTTCAACGTCAACATCTACATAAGTGGTATCAGGATCCATCAAAGTTACTCCTTGAGCCATTAATTCTTTATTTTTGCGTTGACGAATGATTTTTTCAGCATTTGCCAATTGTTCACGAGAATTTATGCCCAATGTTTCTTCATAATTTTCAGCAATAGTAGCATTTATTTTCTGTTTTTCTCCACGTAAAATGGATAAAACATCTGGTAAATAATATTCGCCTTGAGCATTATTATTATTTACTTTTTTCAAGCTAGCAAATAAAGCTTCGGCATCAAAACAATAAATTCCTGTATTGATTTCATTGATTGCAAGTTCACGTTCGCTAGCATCTTTTTGTTCTACGATTTTTTCTACAGAACCATCTACTAAACGAATTACACGTCCATAGCCAAATGGGTCTGGCATAAATGTTGTAAGTACAGAGGCTTTAGCTCCTGATTGTACATGTTCTTCATAGAATTTTTTTAATGTAGCACCTGTAACAAGTGGAGTATCGCCACATAAAACCATTATAGCAGTATTTTTATCTTTGATTAATGGTTCTGCCTGCATTACAGCATGACCTGTACCTAATTGTTCTTCTTGTAAAACGATTTCAGCTTTATCGCCTAAAACAGCTTGTACTTGTTCACGACCAAAGCCTACTACAACTATATTACGTGTGGAACCAGCATTTTTAGCAGCATCAAGTACATGTTCTACCATTGGCTTTCCACCTGCACAATGGAGTACTTTTGGTAATTTAGATTTCATGCGAGTGCCTTTACCTGCGGCTAAAATTATGGTAATTAATCCTTCTGATTTCACCTTAAAATTCACTTTCCTTTATTGTATATGTGATGTATTTCTATCTCATTTCATTTGCAATTATAAAATAGAAACTTCTTGATGTTTTCATATCAAGCAAACCCCATGCATCCCATGGTTTATTATCTATAAAATTCATTTTGCTATTATCTTAGCAAAAAATCTTATACTGTATATCAAATAAAAACTTATCTAAGTTTATTATATCATATATAAATCATATCTAAAAAAAATCTTTAGCATTTATTTTTTATTTTACATATTGCCATCTTTATCTTCCATACTAAGCAATAAAGTATGTTCAGAACGTTCCATGTGATATTCAGAAGCTTTTTGTGCAGCAACTGCATCACCTTGAGCAATAGTATCTACTATACGACGATGTTCTTCTAAAGTTTCTTCCAAACGACCAGGATAAGCCATGGATTTTGCACGGAAACTTGTCAATTGTTCGCGTAAATTATAAATAATACCTACTAAACGATTATTTCTGCTTGCTTGATATAAAATATCATGGAATTTCGTATCAGCTTCAACGATTTTTTCCATATTTTTTTCTTTTATAGCTTCACCAATGACAACTAATAATCTTTGTAAATGTTCAAGTTCTTCATCAGTGATACGTTCAGCAGCAAGTCCACTAGCTAAAGAATCTAGTGAAGTTCTAATTTCAAAAACTTCATTAATATCTTTAATGGATAAATTGGATACATATGTACCACGGCGAGGCATCATAATTACATAGCCTTCTAATTCCAATTTACGAATTGCCTCTCTAACAGGAGTACGACTAACACCTAGTTGTTCAGCTAAATGAATTTCCATTAAGCGTTCGCCTGGTTTTAAAATACCTTTTCTTATAGCATCACGCAAAGTTTCAAAAACTACTTCACGTAAAGGTTGATAACTATCTAACTTTATCGGTGTAAGTTTATTGCTCATGTTTATTCCTCCATTAAAAATTTTTTTCTGCTGTTTCTACAGCAAATACATCTGCATCAAAATCCAACTGTATTTTACTTACTATATCTTTTGCTTTTTGACTATCTTCTACAATGGCAAAGACTGTTGGACCACTGCCAGACATCATTGCAGCCATTGCTCCATAATCAGAAAGTTTTTGTTTTATTTTAGCTATCTCAGGATATTCTGGGATAGTTACATATTCTAAGACATTGCCTAAAGCTTTACAAATACCTTGTAAATCTTTTTTTATTAAAGATTTGCGCATTGCTTTATTATCAGGATGAATTACACTATCTTGTACTTTATGATAATTTTTATATACCCATGCTGTAGATACATCTACTTTTGGTTTTACTAAAACAATATTTGTCTTTGGCATAGCTGAAATTTCTTGTAAAATTTCGCCTCTACCAGTCGCTAACATTGTTCCACCCATCAAGCAAAATGATATATCTGAGCCTAATTGTTCTGCCATCTTACATAAAACATTAATGCCTAAATTCATTTCAAATAATTCATTTAATCCTCTAAATACAGCAGCAGCATCGGTGCTACCACCAGCTAATCCAGCAGCTACGGGTATTCTTTTGATTAAATTAATTTCTACACCACTGTTTATCTTATATGTATCTAAAAATAATTTTGCTGCTTTATAAATTAAATTATCTTTTGGCTTTGCTACACCTTTGACATCACCATGAAGTATAATGCCTTCTTCTGCATCAAGTTTAGTAAAAGTCAATGTATCAAATAAATTAATAGATTGCATAACCATACTAACTTCATGATAACCATCTGTTCTTTTGCCTAAAATATCCAAAGTAAGATTTATTTTCGCATTTGCATTTATTGTTACCATCTTATTCATCCTATCAATATCTTGTACTTAAAATACATTACTCATTCTTAAAAGATTTTATCATTCTATCAATAAAAAGTCTACTATCTCATATATTATTGTTAATTCTATCAATTCAAAAATCTTTTTTCCACTTGTACACGAATGTACTAAAAGTACAAAAGGCAAATATTTACCTTCATAAATACTTGCCCTTGCTTATTTTACAAATTTATCAATCGCTTCTTTTAATTTATCAATTGCCTCTTGGTCATTTTCTTTTACCGCTTCTACTAAACAATGTTCTATATGGTCCTGCAAAATTATCTTAGAAACATTTTTTATCGCAGAATTAACAGCTGATAATTGGATTAATACATCACTACAATCTCTATTTTGCTCCACCATACGTTTTACTGCACTTAAATGACCAATAGCTCTTGATAAGCGATTTAATACAGCTTTTGTTTGCGTATGCGTGTGTGTATGTCCATGATGAGCATGTACCGTTCCGTCTTCATGAACATGCCAAGCTGAATTTATTTCCTTATCATTATCATTTATTTCCATTTAGCAAAAACCTCACTTTTTTTCTTGAGCATTCTTTGCCAAAAAAATCTCTTTTTGTAATTCGTTAAATTGTTCCATAGACATTACTACAATGTTTTTACCACTACTGCGCTGTACAATCAATGTTTCTTTTTCATCAACAACTTTATCAGCATAAATAGTAAATTCATTTAATAAATCAGAAGATGATATAGCCATCATATATATCACATCCTTTCCAACTAAAATAATAAAATATAACACAATTTATATTAACAAGAAGAAATTCCCAATCTAGGGTGCTTCACAGGTTTTAAACTGCGTTTGCGAATAATCGTTAAAGCCTCACTCATAGAAATATCTTCTCGTGAAGAATTTTCTTCAAAAACACAAATAGGATTTTTCACACCTATCTCTGAAGCTGGCATATATACATATTCTAAATTGACATTATCTCCATAGATAACGCCATCACATAAATTAGCTTCAATCAAAGTTCTCATAAAAACCTCTTTACTCTAAAACATATTCTTTCGCCACAATACTGTCGCACAGATACCAGCTAAAAGCACAGCTAAAATACAAATATCCAAAAATGCCAATGGATTTTCTGACATAGGCACTTCCACATTCATACCAAAAAAGCTAGAGATTACAGTCGGTATAGCTAAAATAATTGTCATAGCAGCCAAAAAACGCATTACTAAGTTCAAGTTATTCGACATTATCGAAGAAAAGGTATCAGCAAGCCTAGCCAAAATTGTACTATACATCTCAACCATTTCACGAGCCTGTTTGTTTTCAATAATTACATCTTCTAGTAAATCTTCATCTTCTTCATATAACTTTATGATATTTTGCAAACTGTGATTAGAGCGCAAGCGCATGAGTTTTTCAAGCACTGCACCATTAGAACGCAAAGAAGCATTAAAATAAGTAAGTGCTTTTTGTAATTCCAATAAACGTAAAATCTCTCTATTTTCAGTGGACTCACGCAACCTAGCTTCAATTTCATCAGAAAGTTTATCTATTTGACGAAGATATTTCAAATAATATGTAACAGATTTGTACAAAATTTGAAATAAAAAGCGTGTTTTCTTGAAGGTGCGAAAAGAACGATATGTTCTTTCATTAAAATCTGAAATCACAGGCGTATCTTCTAAGCATACAGTGATAATATAATCTGGAGTCAAGATAATCGCTAATGGCAAAGTATCATAAGATTCAAAGGTTCTCATCACTGGCACATTAGTCAAAATCATAATCGAATTATCTTCTATATCTGTATGTGAACGTTCCTCATTATCTAGTGCTGAACGCAAAAAATCTGGTTCTACTTGAGTTAAATTACCTACTACTTTCAATTCATAAGGAGTAGGCGCAACTATATTTATCCATGCTCCTTTTTCTAATGATTTTAATGTCAATTCCTTTAAAGGACCTGTTTCCATGGATTTATAGATTTTCAACATTGCGATAGATTTCTCCCTTCTCTAAAAAACCTACCACAATTTATTATTTAACTAAAAATTTTGTAATATCTTTGATAAATAATCGGGTAGGTATCCTCTATATTTATTTTCTTGATAATTTAACTTGTTACTCTCCGGATACTCGTCCATAATTATTCACCAACCTTTGTAATTTAAGATATTGCATAATTAAGTATAATTCATATGATATAACTTATCAAGCATATCAATAACTATAGTTTTTCCTCTTACTTAACTTTTTAAATTAATAGTTGACAACTATAAAAAAAACTTGCTATACTTATATAGCAACTAATGGAGAGGTGTCCGAGTGGTTTAAGGAGCTGGTCTTGAAAACCAGTGATTCCGAAAGGGACCGTGGGTTCGAATCCCACCCTCTCCGCCATTAAATTAAATGATACAGGGAAATATTTCAAAGTGTTTCAAAGTCTTGATAAATCTAGTATTTAAAGGCTTTTTAGTAGTTTGAAGTATTTCCTTTTTTTATTGCTTTTAAAAAGTTTGCCCCTTTTTTAATAGACTCTTATCATTTAAAAATTTATATAATACAATCATTAATTATAGAATTAAACTTATTGTACAAAAATAGATAAAATCTTTTTCTAAAAACAGATTGACTATAGGGCGACACTATACTTTATAATAGAAAAAAATATTTCAAACCGAGGTTTTTTCTATGTTAAACTTACGTACAATGTATAGATTACGCCGACTTATTAATGTTATGTTACCTGTATTAGCTACGCAATTAGCAATCATTGGCATGAACTTTTTTGATGCTACAATGTCTGGTCATGCTGGTGCAGAACAACTCGCTGGTTCGTCTATAGGTGGAAGCCTTATGATGCCTATTATTGCAAGCTCTACAGGTATTTTAATGGCTGCTACGCCTATAATCGCCCATTTAATTGGTAAAAATGAAAAAGATGGCATAGCTACCGTTATTCATTCCGGACTGATTTTATCTATTATTATCGAATTGATTTTACTTTTAGCTTATTTCTTCTTTATTGATGATATTTTAGCTATTTTAACACTTGAACCTGATGTATATTATATAGCTAAATACTATATGTTAGCTTTAATCATTGGTTTAAGTGGTGGCTTATTGACTTTCCCACTTCGTTCTTTAACAGATACTGTAGCAGGCACTGCTGTTTCCATGAAAATTTATCTATTAGCATTACCTATCAATGCCTTTTTAAACTATTGTTTCATCTATGGTAATTTTGGTGCCCCTAAATTAGGCGGTATCGGTGCAGGTGTGGCAACTGCTATCACTTATTATATTTTACTATTTATTTTTATCGCTATAATTATCAATAATCCTCAATTTAAAAATCTAGCTCTATTCAATTTTAAATTTTCCTTAAAAAGTATCAAAGAATATTTAGGCATTGGTATTCCTAATGGCATGGGTATTTTTATGGAAGCTAGTTTATTTGGTTTTATCATCATCTTTATCAGTAAATTCGGTACAAATTATATAGCGGCTCATCAAGCAGCTATGAGTTTTTCTAGTGTTTTATATATGTTGCCATTGAGCTTTTCTCTAGCTTTAACAATTATTATTGGTATTGAAGTAGGAGCTAAGCGATACTTAGAGGCTAAAAAATATGCTTATCTAGGTTTGATTGTATCCTTCCTTTGTGTATTATCAATTGTTGGCTTAGTATTTTACTTCCGTGATTATATAGCACTTTTATATGCTACAGATACTACTTTATTGACATATATTGCTCATTTCTTAATTTATACGGCAGCATGGCAATTATTCGACGCGATTGCTTGTCCAATCCAAGGTATCTTGCGTGGTTACAAAGATGTAAAAGCTGCTTTTTATGTAAGTATGCTTGCTTATTGGGGTATTTGCTTACCTTTAGGTATGTTTCTTGATTATTTCATGACTCAAGGGGCATTTGCTTATTGGCAAAGTATGGTACTTGGTGTTGCTACTTCTGCTGTATTATTATTTTTTAGACTTCGTTACATTGAAAAACGATTTATTTAATGATCATATAAAAAAGGAGAAATTGAATTTAAATTCAATTTCTCCTTTTTTATTTTATCTTTTATATCTCTTATTATATCTCTTATTTTTTTGCTAAATCTACCATTAATTTTACTGTAACTGCTTCTACTGATAATTTTCCTGCTGGTATTACACCTGCCTTACAAGCTTTTATACCAACTTCATATCTATCCATATGCACTCCATCAAATAAACATTGTGTAGTACAAACAATTTTTACACCTTGTTTACTAAGCTCTTCAATAGCGCCTACAATATCTCTTTGTTTATCTTTGGCAAAAGGTATTCCACCTGCACCATATGCTTCGATAACTATACCTTTATAACCCATTTTAACTAAATTAAATAAAAGTTCACTATCTAATCCTGGCATGATTTTTATTTGTGCTACTTTTAATTCTAAATCACTATGAACTTTAAAAATTCCATTCACTTGAGGATTTTCATATTCATTCCATTTTATATTATTTCCTTCAAAAGTAGCTACTGGCATTTTATTTATACTTTGAATTGAACGCATATCTTCACTATATAATTTTTTAGCCCATAAACCTTCTATTATTTGACCGCCACAAACAGCAAATACACCTATTTTTTCTGAACTTGCCATCGCAAAAGCTGCGTTTAAATTAAATTTTGCATCAGTATTTTCTTCTTCAATAGTTAATTGTGAACCAATTACTACTACAGGTTTTGCTAAATTCTCCAACATATAATGAAGTGCACAACATGTCCAATTCAATGTATCTGTACCATGAGTTATTACAAAACCATCATATTGTTCATATAATTTTTCAATATAACCTGCGATATATTGCCAATCTTCTGGTTGTAGATTTGTGCTATCTAACTGCATGATATCATAACAATCTATATGACCATAATCTTTTAAATTCGGTACCATCTCTAACATTTCTTTAGCTGTAAATCCTGGTGCAAGTCCATTTTCACTAGGACGTGAAGCTATAGTACCGCCTGTTGCTAACCAACAAATTTTTTTCATAAAATCCTCACCATCATTTTAATTCATTATTCATTTCATTATCCAATTCGCTTTGATATTGTTCATACGCTTCTATATCATATTTTAGACCAGACAATGCTCTTTTCGCTATCGCTACAGGGCAATCAGGCGTACAAACTGGACATTTTCCGCATAATTCTTCTACAGCTACTAAAGCTTTTTTTACTTGTTCTACAGTTGCCATGTATTTACTCCTAAATCAAACTTCCATCAATTATTTACAATATCTGGAAAATTAGCTCGTAAATAATCACCTACTAATTCTCCGATATGTTTTTTACCTTCAAAATCAGGATGCAGACCGTCAGTTGTCATATTATCTGCTAAATAACCTTGTTCATCCATCAAACCTGATGCCACATCTACATGATACGGTTGTTTTTCTATCCATTCATTTATTTTTAAACGTTCCTTATCCCACCCATCACTGATATCTAAATTTATAACAGATTTCATTCTTGGTGGATTTACAGAAGTTACTGTTAAAAATACAGGAATAATATTATGTTGCTGACATTTTTGTTTTATCGATGTTAAATTATTGATTACAGTTTCCGCTTTCACCCCTGTACGTATATCATTTACGCCCCCCATTATGACTAATATTTTAGGATTAAATGATATTACATCATTATCAAAACGATTTAACATATTTGAGGTTAAATTTCCACTAAAACCAATATTTAATACAGGCAAATTAGCATAAGTTTCCCAATTATATAAAGTTGCACTAGGTGGAGTGCTTACAGCGCCCCCTCCATGGGTGATACTATCGCCTAATGCTGCCACTTTTACATTATCTTGTTTTACAGTGAAATAACTATTTTTAGCTTCAGCTAATTTATGATTATTTTTGTCATATGCCTGTACATTGAAAAAATAAAGTCCTTTTTTTGTATAAGCTTTATTATCATAATAATCCATACCTTGTGGGCAAGTATATGATGCTATTTTTTCTATATTATTAAAATCATATTTAGGTACATAAAATACATCTATTTTATAATGGTCTGCATTTTTTACAGGCACCCATGAATATACTGGGTAAACTGGCATGTAATCCATTTTATCAAAATGAGTAGTGATTTTTAGCGGTGATATTTCTACATCTTTTGCCACTAAATATGTAGTATATTCACGTCTGCTAAAATCTTCTAATTTATATTCATCACCCTTGTTTTGCCAATTGAGCTTATACATTTCCCCCTTGTGTAATAATCTAGGTTTTGTATAATCTGATACTGGCACTTTATTTTCATCTAAACCTCTGACTTGCCATTTTAAATTCTGTGATAAATCCACTTCACTATTATCTAATTGATAGCCAGATGCATA
The DNA here is from genome assembly GCF_986095205.1 of Megamonas sp. Classification (NCBI taxonomy): domain Bacteria; kingdom Bacillati; phylum Bacillota; class Negativicutes; order Selenomonadales; family Selenomonadaceae; genus Megamonas; species Megamonas sp. The sequence goes on from NZ_CFQVBI010000072.1 coordinate 59,618, forward strand.
GATATTATATTTTGTAAATAATACTTCTTGCGTATCTATATTTTTTACAATTAATTCATACATAACAGCATTTGGGATTTCTGGCCAATTTAAAATAGCTGACTTAAACTCTACATTTTCAATTTTATTTTCAGTAGCATTATCTAAAGTTTTACTTGGTATGATATTTTCTTCTTTAGCTAATATTGTAGTTTTTTCTTTTTTATCCATATTTTTATCAATATTACCTGTATTATCCATTTTATCTGTTTTTATTTTAACTTCTTTTATTTGCACTAAAGCTTGTTTAGAAGGAACTTGTGCAAAGGTTAAATTTACATTCATAAAATTTAAAAGACTTACAGCTAATACACTTCTTATAAAAATTTTTTTTAATTTCACTTTATTCTCCCTACTAAATAAAACAGATAGAAAATTCTTCAATCTTCTATCTGTTTAAAATATTTTTAAGTTCTAATATCTTTTGCGTTTAGATGAAGAAGCAAAGCCCAATTGTTCCCTATATTTCATAACTGTTCTTCGTGATATTTTCATACCATTTTCATTCAAGATATTTGTTAATTGTTGGTCACTAAGCGGTTTTGCTTTATTTTCATTTTCAATGAGTTCTTTTATTTTTGCTTTTACCTTATCAGCGATTATGTCTTCTTCTCCGTTTTGTTTGCTTACACTACCTGCAAAAAACTTCTTCAAAGCCACTATACCATAAGGCATTTCCATATATTTATTAGCAACTGTTCTACTAACAGTTGATTCATGTACACCAATATTTTCAGCAACAGTTTTCATAAGTAAAGGCTTCATATAGGATAAGCCTTTATAAAATACCATTTCTTGTTGTTTTACAATCTCATTTACTACTTTCAATAAAGTTATACGTCTTTGTTCTATACTTTTAATCAACCAAATGGCAGAATTTACATGTTGCTCAATATATTTTTTACTATGCGTATCTAATATATCTCTTTTATAGCAAAGACTGTTTACTCGTAATTTAGGTACATTCGTTTCATTTATAATTACTTCTAACTGTCCGTTAATATCCCTAACTACTACATCAGGTACAATATATTCTAAATTTTCTTTACCAAAAGATGCTCCTGGTTTTGGGTTAAAAGTGCGAATTATATCTATCGCTTCTTGTACTTGTATAGGTTCTACATTTTCTAATGTAGCTATCTCTTTTATTTTTCCCTCAGCTACTTTTGGTAAATATTTATCTATAATAGCTTTTATAATTCCGTCATATACATTAATTTTCTTTGCCTGTATAGCTAAACACTCTGGTAAATCTCTCGCCGCAATTCCTATTGGTTCTAATATTTGAATTTTTGCCAAAACATTTTCTATTATCTTTTCATTTATTTTCAATAAAGATGATATTTCGGCTGTACTCACTCTTAAATATCCTGCTGTATCTAATAATCCAATGATATATCTAGCTACTTTTATCTCTTGTTTATCGTTAAAAGTAAAATCCACTTGTTCTGATAAATATTCTTCTAATGTCTGATTATTTCTCGTGAACTCTTTTACTTTAAAATCATCGTCATTTGCTACAGGTTCAGGCTTTTCATCATCTTTGTTTAAGTATTCTAAAAAATCCATAGTTTTATCAAAGTTAGAAGCAGTCTCAAGCTCATGTTCTGAGCTTGAGTCTATTTCTAAAGTTGGATTTTCCATATATTCTTTTTCGATGAGTTCGCCTAATTCATAGGCAGATAATTGTAAAATATTTATGGATTGCTGAAGTTTTGGTGTCATTAACAATTTTTGTTTTAAATTTAACGATAATGACTGCTTCATTGTTTTTTCCTCTTTAAATTAGCATTCAACAGGTTCCATAGCTGCAGCGAGTGCTGCACCAAGTGCAGAACCACCATTTTCTAATACAAGTTCTAATTTGTCAGCTTCTTCGCCTAAAATTTCATAAATAGCTTTTTGCATATTGTCTTTTATTGTAGGCATTTTTTCATATACAGAACCATCTACAGCTACAAATTGTTTTGGAATGCCACCATTTGGATATAAATGCCACATAATACCGCAATAAGTAGCAACTACTAATCTTGCAGAACGGCTAGCAATTGTTTCAGCTAAAGCTTTTACCCAAATAGCATCATCTGTAGTTATATCTGCATTGATTTTTGCTTTTAATAAATCACATACACCATCTAAATTATCGCTGTTATCAGCTAAAATAGTGGATATATCAATACTTGTGAATTCTACTTTACCGATATTCCAAGCGTCATCTAAGCAATAAGATAATAATTCACCCATATAACGACCAGAAACCATTTTTTCTAAGCGTTGTTCATATGGTTTTTCAGATTCCATATCTAATTTGTAATCGTATTTATTGATAGCGAGTTTATTAAATCCTCCAGATTCCATATTTATAACCATTGCAGGTTTGCCCATACCAGTGAATGTTTCATAATAGCATGTATTATGACCTGTAGCATAGATAGAACCAATATTTACATTACCTAATTTGTATGCAGCTGCTAATAAAACTGCTACTGTATCATTGATAACTGCTGTTGGTTCAACATTTGTAAGATTTTTACGAGCTAAAGCTGCTTTTAATAAATCATTTACAACTTCGCCTTCAACGCCTTTTGTTGCAAATTCTTTAGTCCAAATAATAAGACGTGCATTATAAATATTTGTCTGAGAAGATGGGAAGGAGAAAGTATGTCCTAATAAGTATTTTTTATCGCGATTGCCATCAACAGCTTCTTCTACCATATCAGCGATAAAATCAAATAATTCATTAGCATTTGCATCAGCGCAAATAAAATCATATTCGCCTGGCACTACTAATGGTTTAGCAACTTTTTTAATAACTTCGAATTTGCCTTCACCATCTAAACGAATTAAAACTACACGAAGATTTGTGCCACCAAAATCAAGTGCTAAGTATTCTCCTGTTTCTTTACCAGTAGGTAAACCGATATAAGATGGTAACATACGTAAAGAAGATTCTCCTGTTTCTTTTACGCCATGTTCTATATCATAGCGAAAAGATGCTGCTACATCTTTTATGGCATCGCTATCAAGTGTAAATTCATCAATCATTTCTTGAAATTTTTTGTTATCCATCGAATTATTTTGCCCCTTTTTTATCTAAAAGTGAACTACTCTTCATTTGTAAATGAGAGCTTCTTGGGAAATAATTAGTAATCTAACTATATCTGCCAAGCGCTACGGCTAGTCCCTAACCTGAATTTATATAATGATTTACATTTTATTTATCAATATTTTGTATAAATTAGGCGATTTTCGCCCATTAAGTTAAAATCTTCCTTTAGGAATTACTTCCATCCAGTTTCCATCTGGGTCATTGATAAAATAAATACCCATTTCTTTATTTTCATAGCAAATGCAACCCATTTTTTCATGGAGTTCATGCGCTTTTTCATAATCGTCTACTTCAAAAGCTATATGGAATGTATTATCACCTAAATTATAAGCTTCTTTTTGACCTTTTATCCATGATAATTCTAATTGATGAGTTGTTTCATCATCACCCATATAAACTAAAGTAAATTCTGGTGTATCTAAACGGTCTACTTCTTTCAAGCCTAAGGCTTTATTATAAAAATCAATTGATTTTTCTAAATCTAAAACATATATATTACTATGCAAAAATTTGAAATTCATACCCACACCCCATATCTATTGATCTTTTTATATCTTATTTTAGCATAGATTAGAAAGTTGAACAAATACGCTTTGCCTACATAAAAATAAAATAAAATCGCTATTTCCAATATATATCTTCTACTTTTTTTGCTATGATATAATTAATAGTTATGAAATAAATCACAAAAATGACATATTCTTAAGAAGATTAATTAATACAAAAAATAAAATTCTAGGAGGCTTTTTTATGAATATATCTGTTCTTGGCTGTGGTCGTTGGGCAAGCTTTCATGCTTGGTATGCCAATCATATTGGTCATAATGTAAAAATCTGGGGTAGAGAAGGCTCTAAACATCTAGAACAACTACAAACTACACATCAAAATGAATACCTTAGTCTATCTCCTGATATTACTTATACAAATGATTTGAAACTCGCATTAAATTTTGCTGATACAATCATCATCTCCATCAGCTCTCAGCAATTGCGAAACCTAGCTAAGGAAATCAAAAAAACTGATTTATATATGCAAAAAACATTTATTCTATGTATGAAAGGTCTTGAAATTTCAACAGGAAAGCGTCTATCTGAAGTATTCACTGAAGAAATTGGCGAAGATTGCAATGTAGGTGTTTGGGTAGGCCCTGGTCATGTTCAAGATTTCTTAAAAGGCATTCCTAATTGCATGGTCATTTCAGCCAAAAATACAGATATCAGTAAACATATTATCAATATTTTTAGCAGTGATTTAATTCGTTTTTACTATAGCGAAGATTTAATCGGCACAGAAATTGGAGCTGCTGCCAAAAATGTAGTAGGTATTGCTGCCGGTATGCTCGATGGTATGCACTACACTAGCTTAAAAGGCGCTCTAATGGCACGCGGTACTTATGAATTATCCAATTTAATCAAAGCTTTAGGCGGAAATAATATGACAGTATATGGTCTTAGCCATCTTGGCGATTATGAAGCTACTTTATTTTCAGCATATAGCAATAACCGTTGTTTCGGTGAAGATTTTGTCTTAAACAAACCATTTAGCAAATTAGCCGAAGGTATTTACACTATGCAAGCTCTCCTAAAACTTGCTGACAAACATCATGTAGAATTACCAATTTGCGCTGTCATCAATGAAATTGTAATCAATCATAAAAATCCTAAAGAAGAATTATTAAATTTATTCATGCGACCTTTAAAAGCTGAATAATACAGGTGGTGAAGCTATGTCAACATTTGCTATTACTTTAAAAAAATTACTTCAAGAAAAAAACATGAAACAAAATGAACTAGCACGTTTAACTAAAATTAATAAATCTTCTATCAGCGAATACTTATCGGGAAATTATCAGCCCAAATATAAAAATATCCTAAAAATAGCTGAAGTCTTAAATGTATCTCCAAATATTTTCTTGGAAGATACTTCTAGCGAAGAAAATGTTAAACGACTTCCTATCTTAGGCAAAATCGCCGCTGGTATTCCCATCTTAGCTCAGGAAAATATTGAAGGTTATTTGCCTTATGATGATAATGATGCTGATTTTTGTCTACGTATCCATGGTGATAGCATGATTAACGCTCGCATCAATGATGGTGATATCGTTTTTATCAAACAACAATCAACTGTAGAAAATGGAGAAATCGCTGCTGTCTTAGTTAATGATAGTGCTACTCTAAAGCGTGTTTATTTCGTAGATGATACAGTGCAACTGCGCTCTGAAAATCCTAAATATAAACCGATGGTTTTCTCAAAAAATAATTGCGATAATTTCCGCATACTAGGAAAAGCTATCGCTTTATACACTAAATTTTAAATAAAAAAGATGCTTTGAGAATATATATCTCAAAACATCTTTTTTTATTTCATCAAAATAGATTAAATTACAATATATTAATCAACCATTTTCATGCCACATTCTTCCATGAGTTTCTTGGCTTCTACATATTGAGCTATACCCTGAGCTACTTTTTGAGCATCTTTCATAGCTACAACTACAGTAGCTGGTCCATTAACTACATCTCCACCAGAGAAAACTCCATGTCGCATAGTCATACCATATGGTTTTTCACGAGTTTTTACAAATCCATTTTCATCTACATCAATACCGCTTGTAGAGTCTACAATTCTGCTAGCAGGTTTTTGTCCTATAGCAATGATTATTTTATTTGCAGAGAAATATTCACGTCCATCTGTATCTACGACTTTGTCTAATTCTTCATCAAATTCACGTACCGAACATTTTATACCTGTTACTGCATCTTCTCCTGTGATTTCTACAGGACCTCTTAAAGCGTGTATTTCTACGCCTTCTTCTTTAGCTGCATCTATTTCAGATTTTAAAGCTGCCATATCTTCTTCACGACGACGATTTACAACTTTTACAGATTTTGCCCCGCAACGCATAGCTGTACGAGCAGCGTCCATAGCAGTATTACCACCGCCAATTACCACTACTTCATCGCCTTCTTTGATTGGCACTTCATTAGGATCAACGCTATTGCTATTGGATAATTCCACCATCTGCAAGAAATATGTTGCTTGAATTACTCCTTTTAATTTAGCACCATCTATTGGTAAAGATTTAGATAAAGCATTACCAGTACCGATAAAAATAGCATCAAAGCCCTGATTAAATAATTCATCTACTGTAATTTCTGTGCCTACCATGATATTTAATTTAAAATCTACGCCTAATTTTTTAATGCGTTTTACTTCACGACGAACTACTTGTTTTGGTAAGCGAAATTCAGGAATACCGTACATCAATACTCCACCAGCTTCTGGCTGAGAATCAAATACTGTTACCTTAAATCCCATTTTAGCTAAATCCCCAGCTACTGTAAGACCAGCAGGACCTGAACCAATTACTGCAATATTTCCAGGCTGAGATTTCGCTACATTTGGAGCCACTAATTCAAGTTCTCCATCCATGTCAGCAATGAATCGCTCTAATTTACCAATTTTTATTCCTTGACCTTTACGTCCCAAAATACAAGAACCTTCACACTGACGTTCATGCGGGCAAACTCTACCACAAACTGCTGGTAAATTACTACGCTGAGCAATAATCATACTAGCCTTACCTAAATCGCCATGCGATAATGCATCTATAAATTCTGGAATATTATTACTAATTGGGCACCCCGTACGACACATTGGCTTTTTACAATTCAAGCAACGTTTTGCTTCAACAATAGCTTCTCTAAGCGTATAGCCATTTGTCTCGTATCCTACATCAGCTGTATTTGACATATAATTCACCTCTATGGTTTTAGTACTAAATTATTTATATTAATTATATCATTAAATCAAACTAATATACAATTATTTTAACAAAAAAAGCCATCAGTTATAAGAACTAATAGCTTTTCTTCGTGAAATTTATATTTTATTTTTAACGTTTTTCAATATTTTTAACTTCTAATTCGATACCGCCATGCCAATCTTTATCTACTTCAGCATAAATGCGTACAGGTGTATCCATGGATAATTGATACCATATATCATCATCAACTTCTACTGTCATAGAATTTCCTTCATTATCAGTAAATGTATATAAATCTTTGTAGATATGTTCAGTGAATTCGCCATCTACTAATACACGTTGTTCGTCCCAACCGTTAGCTTTAATATCTGCAATTGTCGTTACTTGAGCACTATTGTGGTGCTTAGCTGCGAATACGACAGCTGTACCTAAAACAAAAACAGTTACTAAACTCAATACTACCGCTAACATTTTTTTCATATTATCACTCCTATATATTTATTAAAAATAAAATCCTTATTTATTATTTTTATCGGGTAAATAAACTCCAACATTTTACACTTATATAATAAACAATTATTATTAAAAAATAATTATATCCGAATTAAAATTAGATTAAAAATAGACGCTAGGACTTTTTATTTACTAAAAAAAATGGTTTTATATATGTAAGAAGTATTTTTAGGAGGAATTTTTATGAGCAAAATTTTAATTGTAGAAGATGAACACCGCATTGCTCGTTTTTTACAAATGGAACTAGAGCATGAAGGTTTTTCAACTGCCAGTGAGAGTAATGGGCTACGAGCATACGAGCGTATTATTCAGGAAGATTATGATTTAGTCTTACTAGATATTATGCTACCAGATATGGACGGATTGACCATCTGTCAAAATGTACGCAAATTATCCGATATTCCTATCATCATGCTCACAGCAAAAGATGAAATAAATGATAAAGTAACAGGTCTTGATATCGGTGCTGATGACTATATCACTAAGCCATTTGCTATTCAAGAACTTCTAGCTAGAATACGTGCTACCCTTCGCAAGCATAATAATTCTACTACTAAACCTGCAGAAGAACCTTCAGTGTTCAAATTTAAAAATATCCATGTATATCTTGACCGTCATGAAGTAAAAGTTCATAACCAATTAGTTGAACTCACTAAAAAAGAATATGATTTACTTTTATATTTATTACACAATCATGACCATGTTTTATCTAGAGAGCAAATCCTCCAATCCATCTGGGGTTATGAATATATGGGTGATACCAATGTAGTCGATGTTTATATTCGCTATTTACGCGCCAAAATTGATGATTATTTCAATGAAAAATACATTCATACAGTAAGAGGCATCGGCTATGTTATCAAAACTTAAAACTTATTTAAATATGTGTATTCACCCTCGTTTAAAATATATGCCTATTTCCCTAAAATTAGCTTTTATCTACAGCATCATGCTCTGCTTAATTTTAATTGTAACTTTAAGCAGTACCTTGATTGGCATACATTATGTGCTCTTTCACGAAGCTGAAGTATCCATCAATTTATCTGCTAATTATGTAGAGAAAAAAGCTAATAATGAAACAGTGCCAGAATTACTACAAGATGTGAAAAGTTCTGCCCTTATCCCTGGCGTTGTCATGCGTGTAACAGATAGCAATAATAATATAGTTTATGATAGTTTGCCAATGTATATATCTATCAATCACGTTCAGGATTCACTTGCTAGACAAGAAGAACATCCTCAAATTGAAGATTACATTCGCAACGCTCTTTTACCTTCAGATTTAAAATTTGTCAATTTTAAACATTTTTGGATTTTCTATACGCAAAGAACTATTGTCAAAAACGATGAAACGTATACACTTCATTTCTTGCGAACGATTACAGCAGAAAAAGTATTTTTAGAAGAATTATCCGAAACTATTTTTTATGCTGGTATTGCAGGAGTAATAATCTCTATTATCTGCGGTTTTCTCCTCAGTAGAAGATTATTAAAACCATTAAGAGATATTACCACGACTGTAAAAAATATTGAAATCCAAGATTTAAATCAACGCATCAAAGTACAGCCAACTAGAGATGAATTAGAAGAACTTTCTAATACCTTTAATTTAATGTTAGAGCGCTTACAAAAAGGTTTTGAGCAACAGCGTCAATTCGTATCCGACGCCTCTCATGAGCTTCGCACGCCTGCCACTGTAATTTGCGGTTATTCAGATATGCTCGCTCGTTGGGGTAAAGATGACCCTCAAACTGCTGATGAATGTATCACAGCTATTCATTCTGAAGCCATCAATATGCAACGTTTGATTGAAAAGCTCTTATTCTTGGCTAGAGCAGACCAAAAACGTCAAGTATTGCATAAAGAGTCATTGAATTTAAAACCTTTAATTGCCGATATTGCCAAAGATACGCAATTAATTGCCCCTCAACATACTATAACTTGCACTCATAATGATGATGGATATATTTTTGCTGATGAATTAGTGATACGTCAAATGCTTCGTATCTTTTTAGATAATAGTATAAAATACACGCCAGATGGCGGAAAAATCACCATTTCCTCAGAAAATAAAGTCAAACATATGATTGTAAAAATCTCAGATACTGGTATCGGTATCGCTAAAGATAAACAAGATAAAATCTTTGAGCGTTTTTATCGCGTAGATAGTGCTAGAACGAGAAACGGCGTCGGTGGTACAGGTCTTGGTCTTTCCATTGCCAAATGGATAGCTGATGCCCATGATATCGAAATCAAATTATCTAGCAAATTAAATAAAGGAACAACAATTATTTTAATCATTCCTAAAGATAACTAAATAAAGCACCTTAGGCTTAAATCTATGAGCTTAAGGTGCTTTTTCGTATTTTATTTATAAAATTTTAATCAGTATCTAGCTTGTCCGTTAATAAAAGAAATCATTGTTTTAGCTGGCAAAGTTACCATTGTACCATCTGGTTGTTGCCAAGAAATAGCTTTTTTCAATACTCCAGAAGTTACATATCCTTCCTTAGAAAAGCTTATATCTTTACCGCCTGCAAATTCTACAAATCCAGCCATTTCATCGCCAGCTAAACCTGTTTTAAAACCATATGGTCTTAAAAGAGCGTCATCTCTCAAGCGACCATTTTTCACTGAACCATCAGGATAAAAACCTAATTCATATTGGTCTTCAAATGTAATCAGACCATATTTATCTTTATTCACACTTACAGTTACTTCTTCATCAATAGTACCAGATAATACAGTACCATCGGTCGCAAAAGTTACAGGCTTATTGCCTTTATAACGTACATGAGCATAAGTTGGGAAAGGAATAGAAACACTTGTAAACGGATGGAAAATACGAGGATAGAAAATGCTATTATTACTTTCCTCATAATAATCATTGATTACATTTCTCCAGCCAGTAGGACGAAGTGCAATATCGCGATTTAATACACCTGTTACCACTTCATTATTTTCATTTAATTCCACTACTGTACCTTTTTTGAATTTCAAATCATCATTTGCCACGCTAAAACCTTGAGGAACTAATACTTTTGTCTTATCTAAAGTCATAGTTTTTGCCTCTGCCATAGACATAGATAAGCCACAACATAATAAACCTACTGCTAAAAATACTTTTAATTTTTTCATTTTATCACCTCTTATATTTAATATGACAAAAGCTCATCAAAATTGATGAGCTTTTATTTATCTTATTATTTTAGCACTAATATTATTCTGTTTTTTTAATTACTTCAATGCCACCCATGTATGGACGAAGCACTTTTGGAATTACTACAGAACCATCTGCTTGCTGATAGTTTTCTAATACAGCAGCTACAGTACGTCCTACTGCAAGACCAGAACCGTTCAATGTGTGTACAAATTCAGGTTTTGCACCTGCACTGCGACGGAATTTGATATTTGCACGGCGAGCCTGATAATCGCAAACATTAGAGCAAGAAGAAATTTCACGATAAGTATTATAGCTTGGAAGCCATACTTCGATATCGTAAGTCATAGCAGCTGTGAAACCAATATCACCTGTGCAAAGTTTTACTACATGATAAGGGATTTCTAAGAGCTGTAAAACTTCTTCTGCGTTATTAACCATTTTTTCTAATTCATCATAAGATGTTTCAGGTTTAACGAATTTAATCATTTCAACTTTGTTGAACTGATGTTGACGAATAAGACCACGAGTATCGCGACCAGCACTACCTGCTTCTGCTCTAAAGCAAGCAGTGTAAACGCTGTAGTATTCTGGTAATTTATCGCCATCTAAAATTTCATCTCTATGGAAGTTAGTAGCTGGAACTTCACCTGTTGGTACGAGATAATAATCTAAGCCTTCAAGTTTGAACATATCTTCAGAGAACTTAGGCAACTGACCTGTACCAGTCATGCTGTCTTTATTAGCGATAAATGGTGCAAGCATTTCTGTATAACCTTGTTTATCTACATGTAAATCCATCATGAAGTTAATCAAAGCACGTTCAAGTCTTGCGCCTAAACCTTTATAAAAAGTAAAACGTGTACCTGTAACTTTTGCAGCTCTTTCAGGATCTAAAATATCAAGGTCTGCACCGATATCCCAATGAGCTTTTGGTTCAAAATCGAATTCACGAGGAGTACCCCAACGGCGAACTTCTGGATTATCGCTATCATCTTTACCTACTGGTACAGATTCATGGCACATATTTGGAATGCGAAGTAAAATATCATGTAATTCATCTTGAATTTCACGGAGCTGTTTATCTAATTGGCTAATTTTTTCACCAACTTGACGCATTTCTAAAATCACAGCATCAGCATTTTCTTTATTTTTTTTCATTTCGCTGATTTTTTTAGAAACAGCATTTTTCTGGCTTTTTAAATTTTCTGTTTCAGCAATGATTTCACGACGTTGTTTTTCAAGTTCCATGAAACGGTCAAGATTCATTGGATTATTTCTGTTTTTTAAATTCTGTAATACTAATTCAGGGTTATCTCTGACAAATTTTATATCGAGCATTATTTTAACCTACCTTTTTTTGTAACTAAATATGTAGTAATCTTAATTTTACAACATAATCCATTAAATTAAAAGTTTACCACATAATTATTTCATTTTCTATGGATATATATTTCAAAATCCATCAATATTTATTGGTTTTTAGCTTCTGTTCCCTTGATATCATCTAATAAACTTTGATTGCCGTTTATTGGTTTTACATTAGCATATCTAAATAATTGTAAAAATATATCATGTGCTATTGGTGCTGCTACTTGACCACCATAGTACTCGCCACCAGCTGGGTCATTGATGATTACAAGCACTGTGAATTGAGGGTCTTCCACTGGTCCAAAACCACAAAATGAAGCGATATAATGTCCTGGCAAATATCCGCCATTTACCATATCAATTTTTTGTGCTGTACCTGTTTTACCAGCAATATGATAACCTTCAATACTTGCTTTAGAACCACCGCCTGTGGAAACTACTTGTTCTAATACAGATTTCAAAGTCTTATCCACATCAGAGTCAATACAACGGCGAACTTCTTCGCGTTCCATTTGCTGATATACTGTGCCATCAGCATTATAAATAGCCTTCACGATATGAGGTTTTAACAATACACCATCATTTGCTATAGCAGACATAGCTGTAATCATCTGAAGTGGTGTTACCGCGATACTTTGCCCAATAGAAGAAGTCGCTACGTCAGAAGCAACCATATCTTTTGGATTAAATAAAATCCCAGATTCTTCACCCGGAAGCTCAATACCTGTACGTTCGCCAAAACCAAATTTACGAGCATAATTCATCAAGCGCTCGCCACCTAATTCCAAACCTAATTGAGCAAAACCTGTATTGATAGAATTTTTTACAACATCTAAGAATGTAACTGTACCGAAGCTATCACCACTCCAGTTTTGAATAGTTCTACCTGAAACTTCAATAGTTCCTGGGTCAACAAAAATATCTGTTGGTGATACTAATTTTTCCTGAAAACCAGCAGCCGCTACGATAGATTTAAATGTAGAACCTGGTTCATAGATATCTGATACAGCTCTATTTTTCCAAACATTAGGATCGTATTTATGAAAATTATTTGGATCATATGATGGTCGAGATGCCATAGCCAAGATATCGCCATTTTTCGGGTTCATTACTATAGCTGTTACTGATTCAGCACCATGATCCATCATCGCCTTATCCAAAGCTTTCTCAATGATAAATTGATACTGTGCATTGATAGTCAGCTGGATATTTTTACAATTAGCATCTACAGGTGAATTCTTCAAAAATACAGAGTCCATAATTGGTCTAGCCAAAGCATCTGTAAAAATAGAAGAAGTTTGTTCTTCACCTTTTATCATGCCATCAAATTGTTGCTCAATACCATCTAAACCTTTATCATCTGTACCCACAAAGCCGATTACATTGGCAGCTAACATATCATTTGGATAATATCTTTTACTTTCTTGAATAAAACCAAGACAAGCCCTATATTCAGGCTTTTCCTTCATTAAATTTTTCAAAGCCTTCGTTTCTTCCGGTTCCATCTGTCTTTTTACCCAGACGAAACCACCACCTTGAGCGATATCATCTAAAATATCCTTTTCGGTAAGTCCAATCAAAGGAGCTACATCTCTTGCCGTTTGTTCTGGATCTTCTACATGATTAGGGTCAATATATAGAGAGCTAACCATTGTACTTATCGCCAACTCTTTCATTTCCGCATCATAGATAGTACCACGAGGCACATGAAGCACAGATGACTCTTGGACTTGCGACTCCAAGCGAGATAACATTTCATCTCCACGAACTATTTGCACCCAAGCATATCTAGCCATGACGCCAATAATAAAAATGAGCAATCCTATGAATAAATAAATTATATGCATTTGCACTTTATTTACTTTTTTTACTATCTTTTTATTTTGTCCACTATTTTTATCCATAATCTTCTTAGCCTAAAGACCTACGATAAAATACCTCACTTTCCTTAAACATAACTCTAATTATATCAAATTTTACTATAAAGATATATTTCTAACCTTGAATTATCTAAAAAATTATTTCATAGGCAAACAATCCATTTAATGATAAAATATTAATTGTATCTAAGTATACATATTTACATTTACTAAAATCTATTGAGGTGAGTTTTATGAAAGTAATTAAAACAACTAATGCACCTGGTGCTGTAGGACCTTATTCCCAAGCTATCGAAATCGACAACCTTGTTTTCGCTTCTGGTCAAATCGCTTTAGACCCTGCTACTGGCGAAATGGCTGAAGGTATCGAAGCTCAAGCTCATCAAGCTTTAAAAAATGCTCAAGCAGTAATCAACGCTTCTGGCGCAAAATGGGAAAATGTAATCAAAACAACTGTATTCATCACAAATATTGATGATTTTGCTAAAGTAAATGAAATTTATGCCACTTACTTTACACAACCATATCCTGCTCGCTCCTGTGTAGAAGTAAGTAAATTACCAAAAGGTGCCTTGATTGAAATAGAAGTAATCGCTAAAAAATAAGCTTTAACTTAAAAATAGGAATGATACAAAAATATCATTCCTATTTTTTTATGCCAAATCATATTCTTTTATTAATTTAGCAAGTAACGCTCTACAAGCTTTATCTACATCTGCATACGTTTCATCAAAATTATCTGTATACCATGGGTCTTTTACATCACGATTTTCGCCGACAAAAGACATCATCTTATATACTTTATGCTCTGTATCTTCACCGATAATATAGCTTAGATTGTGTAAATTATTATTATCCATCACAATAATATAATCATACATATCATAATCTTGCTTTGTTATCTGCACAGCTTTGCGCTTGCTAAATGGAATATTCATTTCACGAAGTTTTGCTTTTGTGCCATAGTGAGTATCACAGCCGATTTCTTCACGACTTGTAGCTGAAGAATTGATTATAAATTTATCAGCTAAACCCGCTTTTCGCACTAAATCCTTCATCACAAATTCAGCCATAGTTGAACGACAGATATTACCATGACATACAAACATTATCTTTATCAAAATTCTCATCTCCTTATAAATTTATATTATTTTACTCTTTATTAGCTAGTATATATCTTCTGTTTTTTCGTTCTCCTTCTTCTAATAATAAGCCTTCTTTTACCATCTCTTTTAAAAATCGTTTAGTAGTTGATTCTGCTAAAACTAAAATTTGCCGTGCTTCCATATTTGATATAGATCCATGTTCTTCTACATACTTAATAATCAAGTTTTCTCTATCAAATTTTTTTCTTTGTTTGCTTGTTATTATTAAATTTTTATCGGCTTTTATCAGCTCTTTTATCGGCTCTTTTATCGGCTCTTTTATCGGCTCTTTTATCGGTTTTTTTATCGGCTTTTTATCAACCTTTCTATATAAATTAACACGAAAAGTATTTCCTATTTCCCTAAATTCTGGTTTAGGTAATTCATATTCTTTAGCTCTATTTATTATTCTTTGTATACCAGTTCCCCATTGTTCAATCAAATCCATCTTATTAAAAATTTCAGCAATAACTTTATTTCTTATTTTAGATCTGCCATTTAAAATTTCTTCTAAAGTTAATCCGCCATATAACGTACCTGGTGAAGTTACTTCTAATCTATCATCATAAATAGCTATTTGAACACATGAATTATCCATGTAATTTCTATGCACTTGTGCATTTATTATTATTTCTCTAATTGCACTAGTAGGTAACTCATATTTATCTATTCTAATAAGACTTTCTATTTTTGAACTGCGATTAATATGCCTCAACACAAATTGATAAGCAGCTTCTACTTGTTCATATATTGAACCAGTATATTCTTTTTTATCAATGAAAACATCCCTAGTTATTCCCTTAAATAATGCACATTGAATTTTTGCAAATTGAAAAAATTCACTTGTAAGTAGTACAAACGCATTAGTTGCTAGAAGTTTATCATTTACCTTCTTTAATACTTTCCAATTTATTAATTGTTTTTCGGTAGGCATTTTTATTTCTTCTGATGTAGATAAACTCATATATTTTTGTATATCACTACAAAGTTTATCTATTGCCTCTTTCGTAACTTCATATCCCATACAAATTTGCTCATCCCAAGAAATATTTTTACCTTCCATTTCTAATTCTCTAATTTTATCACTATCTGCTAATCTTGATGTCGCAGCACTTCTAATATACGTGCCTCGTTCTTTTCCTTTACTTTTCAAATAATATGGTCTATTAGCTCCTGGATAAATTTCTATAACAAGAATACATTTATCTTCTACTGTTTTAAATGAAATATCTGGTACTATTTGAGGTTCACATGCATCAGAAATTGCATTTGTTACTTTATCCATAATTTCAAAAATATTATCTTTATCTATTCCTATAATTGATTTATTATCATCTATACCAATAATAAGTTTTCCTCCACTAGTATTGGCAAATGCAATAATCGTTTTCATATATGTTTCACTTTTATCAGGTAACTTTGCTTTAAATTCAACTGTTTTAGATTCACCTTTAAAAAATTTAGAATCAACCATTGTTTCGCCTCTTTCATAATTCACTTAAAACTAGTATATTTCATCATTAAAATAATAACAACAATATCTATATACTTAAAATAATTAAGTTTTTCCTATAACTTTTCTTCTCTGTTTACTTGTTATTATTGATTTTTTATCGGCTCTTTTATCGGCTTTTTATCGGCTCTTCTACATAAATTTTTCCTTATTTCCTTAAATTCTAATTTAGTTAAAATAAAATAATTGTATTATCTTTGCTTAGTGGCTCCATAACTTTTGCATATTCAGCTATAGCCGACAATTCAATATTATTATTGCTTATAAAAATCTGTATTGGCTTACTAGAAAAGATATTTTTTATCTCCGCCTGAAGTTCTTCAAATACTTTTTCCACCTGTATTCGTTCAGTTTCTAAATCCATTTTAGGTTTAAAAAATAAATATACTAATTTAGCTGGTACATCTTTATCTTTTTGCGAAGCAATTCCCCAAAGATGACATAAAAACTGTTTAATATCAAATCTTATCCTTGTCTTTGCAATGCCAAAATTACATAGTTCTATTTTAAACTCATCTATATCTGGACACTTTGCATAAGAAAAACCAAAATCATTTTCTTGTCCATAAAGCAAATTCCAATAGCTTTTCTTCAAATAAATTGAATGCTGACTAAAAATCTCATGACATTTCACTTCAAAATAAATATTTGCCTTAGGGATATAAGCATCTAAATTAGCAGTTGCATTAACACCTTTAATTCGACAACTATGCTCAAAAATTATATCTTCACTATTGTTAAATTGCTTATATCCATCTCTTAAAGCCAAATAACAAAATCTTGAAGATGAAGCAACACTTGCCATCTTTGGTGGCATATTTCTTTTCTCTTTTAATTCGCTTCCTTTACCATGATTATACTGATTATAAAATTTATTATATTTACCATTTTGCATTTTAGAAATAAATTTATTATAAGCTTCTTTATTATAGTAAACATCATAAGACTTATCTTCTATTTCATAACCAAAACAATCATTGCCAATCACATCAACCAAATTCTTTTTTATAAAATAATCAAATTCACTTTTGCTAATCACTACAAACACTCCAGCAAAGCATAACATTCATTTTTATAATTAGTTTAGCAAAATTTAAATAAGTGTATTATTTAACTTCTTATAAATTTATATACTAAAACTATTTTACCATTTTTATAATTAATCTTATATTATAAATTGTATAATTAATAAGTTTTAATTTACCCAATTCTATGATACACTAAAAAACAAAAGTTATCTTAAGGAGAATACATTATGAATAAGATAATGAATATTATTTCATCAGAAACACATGGTAAAAGTTTTAAAACATTTAAGTATTGTTTTGATGGAATAGAAGTCCCTACTTTAAGCTATGATGATCATAAAGATATTACATGGGAAGACTACGGTGAAACAGAAGTTATTACTCAAGCTAAAAATCTAAAAACATTTGCTGACTTATTAAAAAATGAACAGCCTTTATTTAAATTTTTCTTAGATGGATCTCGTCGAGCTTTTAAAGTAGATGATATATCTTATAATCAACAAGTATTTCCTGTAATTGCGGGACAAATAGGCATAGGATGTTGTTCTAGAAATAATAAATTTCTAAAAACAGAAGATTTTATTAAAAAAAATATTATAGTTTTACCAGATATTGCTAATCAAGATGACTGGAATAAAGAAGTATTTTGGGGGAATTTATGTAAAAAAATAAATGATAATATTCCTAATAAAAAAATCTCAATTTCAAATATAAAATCATATAAATACATAAAAAATGAAACCGAGAATTTAGAAAATAAAGGTATAGCTGTAATACAGGATTTTATGATTGAAAATGAAATATTGATGGTAAATAAATTAGTAAAAACTAATAAAATAAACTATAAGAATTACTTATTAAAAGATGGTTCACTTGAATATAGGGTAGATAATATAAAAGATCCTAGAAAATTACGTTTTTTCGCCAATACTTTTAATTATGTTGTTGGAGCTTCAAAATCATTTAATCCCGAAAATTGTAGGGACAAACGTGGTAAAAATAATTCCAATATGATAGCTGATTTACCTTTATATTCAAGAACTCCTGTAAATTTATATACATCAACAAGACTTAAAGGTATGCGTTATGCTGTTTGGTATGTAAGAATTAGAAATAAAAAATACACAACAAATGCTTTTGATGGAATTCTTAAATTAGAAAAAATCTTAGTTTTAAATGATAGTAATGAACATCAAATTTTAGATACTGAAGAAGTAGATTTAATAACTGCTAACATAATTAATGAAAGAAATCCTGTTTGTTATGGTAGTGATTTTAGATGGGCAAATCATTTATATCCAATTTATATAACTGAAAAATTTATAAAAAGTAAATATCTTAGTAATAATATGTTCTTAAATTTATTTTAAAGAAACAGGTGATTTTATGAGTAAAATAATCGGCAAAGTAATTGCTACAGAAAAAAATCCATCTACAATAGATGACTTTTATTTTTGGACAAAACCAGATATGATTTTAAATCCATTTGATGTAGTAAAAATAAAACATCTAAAGGATAGTATTACTTATGGTGTAATAGAAGAAATTTCTCATATTACAGATACTGCTAATTTTTTATCTGATTATATCTCTAATGACTTTGGTGATGTATTTACTGAAGAAAATACGTATAGAATAGGTATGAATTATATCAAAGCTAAAATTATTGGTAATACCCAAAATATTTATATACCATTAATAAATAATTCTCAAGTATCCTTGGCTGATAAAAACGAAGTCCAAGAAGCATTAGGTTTAAAAAATATTAAAAATCCTGTAACTTGTGGTTATTTAGAAATGTATTCCAATGATGAAAGTAAAATTACATTACCAGTAAAAATGGACGCTAGATTTTTAATAGGTCCAGAGGGTGCACATTTAAATATATCTGGTATATCTGGTTTGGCAGCAAAAACTTCATATGCTATGTTTTTACTAAAAGCTATTCAAGATAAATATTTATATGAAGATAACGTTGATGATGTTGCTTTTTTACTATTTAATGTAAAAGGTAAAGATCTATTAGCTATTGATGAACCTAACGAATTTGAAAATGCAACCGAAAAAAATACTACATTATCATTATACAAAGAATTAGGCATGAAAACCGATCCATTTAAAAATGTTAAATATTATTATCCTTATTCCAAAAATAAAGTAGGCAATACATATTTATCAAAAGAAGAATATGATAATCAACGTGCTTTAAATAAAGCAATGTTATATAAATATGACTATGAAGATGATAAAGATAATCTAGATCTAATGTTTGCTAGTTTGGATGATCCCAACCAAACTATAGATTCTATACTAAATTATATTATTTCTAAGCAAGGAAATTTTGATAATTTAACGTCATGGAGTGCCTTTCTCGAAGAAATACAAGAAAAATGTCAAGCAGGTCGATCCGGAGATAAAGAAATAACTGTATCTAGTTGGCGACGTTTCAATAGAATTATACGAAAACTAATTTATAAAAATCCTATATTTGATAAAATTCATGATTGCACTGAAGAAACTAGAATAGGCGAAGCTTTAAAACATATTAAGAAAAATGAAGTTCATGTTATTGATATTGCTAAATTAAATGAAGGTATGCAAGGCTTTGTATTTGGGGATGCCATACGAACTATTTACAATTTGCAATTAGGTGAATATAGTGGAGAAAAAAATGTTAATCCACCAAGAAAAATTATTATATTTATAGATGAACTAAATAAATATGCTTCTCAAGATTCTCCTAAAAATTCACCTATATTACAACAAATATTAGATATAGCTGAAAGAGGACGCTCTTTAGGTATTATTTTGTTTTCTGCCGAACAATTTAGAAGTGCTATTCATTCAAGAGTAACAGGCAATTGCTCATCTCATGCCTATGGACGTACTAATGCTATCGAAATAGCAAAATCAGATTATAAATATGTTCCACAAGTATATAAAAATATGATGACTAGATTAAAACAAGGTGAATATATTATCCAAAATCCTATTTTTAGATCTCTATTAAATATAAAATTTCCAAAACCATTATATAAACAATATAAATAAAAATGAGGTGAGTTTATGGCAATAATTGGGAAAAATGTCATTGAAAATTTGACATTAGGTATGTATGAAAATAGTTTAATGATTTATAGAGAATATATTCAAAATGCTGCTGATTCTATAGATAACGCTATAAATTTAGGCATTTTAAAAAAAGGAACTGATAAAAATAATATAAATTCAGATACTAAAGAAACAGCTCAAATAGATATTTATATTGATCAAAAAAAAAGAAATATTTCTATTTATGATAATGCTTTAGGCATCCCTAAAGATAAATTTTTTAACATTTTATCTAGCATAGCTGACTCAGAAAAAGATAAAGAATCTAATAAAGGATTTAGAGGAATAGGTCGTTTAGCTGGATTAGCTTATTGCAAAAAATTAATATTTACATCTTCTTATATAGGTGAAAATAAAAAATCTATTATGATTTGGGATGGTGAATTATTAAGAAACATATTAAATGATACAAAAAATCGTATATCCGCATCTGATTTAGTAGATAAAGTTATTGATTATAAAACAGAAAACTGTGATATTAATGAACATTTTTTTGAAGTTATTTTAAATGATATTTCTACAGAAAATAATGAATTACTTAATGTAAAAGACGTTTATGATTATTTATCATTTGTTGCTCCTGTTCCTTATGCAAATTCATTTATTTATGCAAGCAAAATCAAGGAATTTATAAAAGAAAATAATTTAAAATTAGATGAATATGATATATTAGTAAATGGTAAATCAGTTTTTAAACCATATAAAACTCATTTATTATCCCAAGGTAAAACTTACGATGAAATTAAAGACATTGAATTTAGATTTATCCGTTCCGAAGATAATAAATTACTGGGTTGGATGTGGTTTGCTGTTATCAAATTTGTAATAAATATTCCTAAAGAAAATAAAATGCGCTCTATACGTTTAAGAAAAGAAAATATTCAAATAGGTAATGAAACAACACTAAGTAAATTCTTTAAAGAAGCTAGAGGTTCAACCTATTTTATTGGTGAAGTAATGGCTATTGATAAAAATCTTATACCTAATGCAAGAAGAGATTATTTCAATATCAATGAAACATTACGAGAATTTGAAACAGCATTAATACCTATTTTAAATGGAGAAGCATATCATTTATATTATTATGCTAATAATGTTAAACGAGCATTTAGAAAACAATATGATATCATAGAAAAAGAAAATAAATTTAAATTAAAGATTCAAGAAGGAAAATTTCTAAGTAAAAATGATGAAGAAAAAGCTCAAAAAGAATTAAAAACAGAACTAGATAATTTATCCAAAATAACAGATAATATCCATAAATTAGAAAATAAATCTGCTAAAAATCCTCTATATAATAAAGTATTCAATATGATAAAAGAAGATTTTCAAAAGAAAGATATTGAATCTAATACTCCTGAAATAGCTCAACAAAATGTAATAAAAACTACCTCTACACCAATAAAAAAGAATAATACAAATACTATACAAGAAAAATCTATTAAAAAGAAAAAATATATAGCACAAGAACTATCTAAGTATAATAAAAGAGAACAAAAATTAATCACTAGAATATACTCAAAAATAAAAGAACTTTTGCCAAAAGATATGGCAGACGATTTAATTGATAAGATACAGGAAGATTTAAAAAGTGAATAGAAAAATATTATTAATTGAACCTAACTATAAAAATAAATATCCCCCAATGAGTTTAATGAAAATAGCTACTTATTACAAATCATTAGGAGATGATGTAACCTTTTTTAAAGGTAAACTTCAAGATTTGGTTTTAAATGATACCTATAAAGCCCTTTTAAAGCAATTATATGCAAATGATAGTTCTATTTTTTGGGAAAAATATAAACCTGAAATTTGCAAATATCTAAAAAAAGGCTTATCAGAAGAATTTTATAAAATTCCTTTAGTGGAAGAAAGTCTAATTATAAACTCTTTATTAAAATACTACAGACGATATTTTAGAAATAAAGAATATTTTTATCCTGAAAATAGAATTTATGACAAAATAGCAATTACTACATTATTTACTTTTTATTGGGATATTACAATTGATACCATAAATTTTGCTAAACAATTATGTAAAAACGAAAAAGATGTATTAGTTGGTGGAGTAATGGCTTCTATTCTTCCTAATTATATACAAAAGGAAACTAATATTTATCCTATTATTGGACCACTAATAAAACCTAAAATGCTTGGTGATGATAATGATATAATTATTGATTCATTACCTTTAGATTATTCTATTTTAGAAGAAATTGACTATATATATCCTGCTAATGATGGATATTTAGCTTATATGACTAGAGGTTGTATAAATAAATGCAAATTTTGTGCTGTACCAAAATTAGAACCTGAATATAAAAATTACCTTCCAATAGCTAAACAAATAAAATTAGATGAAGAAATATTTGGAGCAAAAAGAAATCTTTTATTATTAGATAATAATGTACTTGCTTCAACTCGATTTAACGAAATTATAGATAATATTAAATTAGCTGGTTTTTACAAAGATGCTACTTATATAGAACCTAATACTTTTGAAATAGCTATCAAAAATTTAAGAAATAATTTAAATGATAAAGCATATATAAAATGTATAGTAAAAGAATATAAACGATTAATTGAAAAATTAGGTAAAAATGCACAAGAAATTTATGATTTACTAGATGAATACTATTTATTAAATGCTGATACTGCAACTAAAGAAGCAATTTTATCTACTTATGATTTTATTAAAGATAAAATTAAAATTCTTTACAGCGAAAAACCAAGAAAACGATATGTTGATTTTAATCAAGGTATAGATGCTAGATTAATAACAGAAGATAATATGAAAAAAATGGCAGAAATACCTGTCCGACCTGTAAGAATTGCATTTGATAATTGGAAAATACACAAAATCTATGAAAAAGCTGTTAGAACAGCTGTAAAATACGGTCATAAAAACTTATCTAATTATATTTTATATAATTTTGAAGATACTCCACTTGAATTATATAAAAGATTAAAGTTGAATGTTGATTTATGTGAAGAATTAAATGCTAGTATTTATTCTTTTCCAATGAAATATCATCCTATTGAAGATCCTAATTATTTTAGCAATAGAGATTATATTGGAAAACACTGGAATAGAAAATTTATTAGAACCATCCAAGCAATATTAAATTCAACAAAAGGTAAAGTTGGAAAAGGAAAATCTTTTTTTGAAGAAGCTTTTGGTAAAAATGAACAAGAGTTTGAAAAATTATTGTTCATGCCTGAAGTAATGATAATCTACAGATTTTACTATAAAGATAATGGTATTACTGAAAAATGGTGGCAATGTTTTAATAATTTATCACCAGAAAAATTAGCTGTCGCAAAAAAAATTATTGAAACAAATGATTTTTCTTCATATGAAACAACAATATCGGATAAAGATATCTTAAATTTATTAAGTTACTATAGAATAACTAGAAAAGATACTGAAAAAGAATTACAAAATAAAGGTATAGCATAAATTGCTATACCTTTATTTTTCTATATTATATCTTCTTCTATAATACTCTATTGTTCTATACTCTAAAACATCTCTCATATTATCTACAAAAACTTTATTTTTTATAACCTCTTTTAGATTTTCATTTAAAGCTAATGCAAAACCTTCTTTTTCTACAAAGAAGCCTTTCCCTGAAGCTTTTAGATATTTTATCGGCATAGTTTTTGCTTTTGCTAGGTGCTGTTTATCTGTTATTTTTAAATATTTATCATAAGTCATATCACTTGCAAAATCTTTCCAGTTTTTATTTTTACTAAAAAACTCTTTCCATGTGAATAAAACATCTTCATCTGTTATCGCTGATTTTATATTTCCTTGATTATAAAAAGCATACAGTATAGGCATCTTATATACTTTTTGCATATCTGTTGTTTCTATTAAATTGATAAAATCCTTGCCAATACTTTTATATAGTGCTTTTTCGTCATCAGATAGCTCATTTAAATCATTTAAGAAATCTAAATAATGTCTGAATGGATTTTCTTTTGCATGGTTCATACAATATTGATAAATACTATCTTCCATATAAGTGAATAACTCCACTCTTGTTGGTCTTTGCTCTAACAATTCCTTGATACGAAAATATTCATTATTTATTTTTTCTTTCATGGTTAAAGTTTTCATATCCATTTGTTTAAATAAATCTATTAATTGCATATCGAAATCAAGGATACAATCATCAGTTGACATACTCCCCATGCCTAAAGGCAGGGGATTCTTGGATACAAACGATACTTGCCTACTAAAATAGCAGGTCTTACTATAT
>NZ_CFQVBI010000073.1:0-30938 GCF_986095205.1 Megamonas sp.
ACATTCACGCTTAACTTTATTTCATGTTTACGTTGTAGTTCAGATATCTTTAGGGTTTTCCAGCAATTCAAACAGTATTGGATAGATCTTTGTCTATCTCTACGTACATATTTCTATATACGCTGACTATTTTGTTTGCCTAACTCATGATTAAAATCACAAGTGTACGGTTCACAATAATCAAACTAGACATGAATTATCAACCCTTTATAATAATCTCTCATTCCATATTTTTTCTACTAATTGTAACGTAACTTCTGGAGCATTACTACTATCAATTACCACATCTGCACGTTTTGCTTTTTCTTCTAAAGACATCTGTGCATCTATTCTACTTATTGCTTCTTCTTTAGTTAAGCCATCACGATTTTGAATGCGCTCTATTTGCAACTGTCTGCTGATTTTTACAACCCAAACTTCATCTGCAAATTTATCCCAATTAGCTTCATATAAAAGAGGTATATCTAAGATTACTACTTCTATACCATTTTGTCTACACTCATCTATTTGTTTTACAATTTCATCTCTAATCAATGGGTGCATTGTTGTATTCATCCATGTTTTTTCTTTTTCATCAGTAAATACAATCTGCCCAATGAGTCTGCGATTTAAAGTATTATCTGCATTTAAAACTTTATCGCCGAAATGATTTACATACGCTTGCCAAATTGATTTTTTAGGCTCAGATAGTTGTCGAGCTATAGCATCACCATCAATGATAAAAGCTCCTTTTTGTTTTAAATAAGCACTAACCGTACTTTTTCCACAAGCTATACCACCAGTAAGACCTATAATCTTCATAAAAATCCTCCTTTCTAGCTTTTATTTAAAATTTATTTATCATCATTTAATTTTTGACAATTAGGGCAAAAATAAGTACCTCTGCCATTTAATACGATTTTAGTTATTAAATTATCGCAAAATCTACATTCTTTGCCTTTGCGATTATATACATATAATTTATCTTGATGACTTCCTTTTTCACCTAAACCATTGCGATAATCGCGAAAACTTGTGCCGCCATCTCTTATACCTTCACTTATAACCAAATTAATAGCTTGATGAAGTTTTTCTATTTCTTCATCACTTAAAGAATTTGCTTTACGTTCTGGATGAATTTTACTGATGGCTAATGCTTCATCTACATATATATTGCCCAAACCTGCCACATTTTTTTGATTTAATAAAAATGGTTTTATCTTTGTTTTACTCTTATCTAGACAATCTTTTAAATACTCTATAGTAAAATCTGAAGATAATGGTTCTGCACCTAAAGTATATAGCCCTTTTAAGCGAGAGATTTCATCTGTAGTTATTAAATCCAAAGTTCCTAATCTGCGAATATCTGCATATATCAATTTAGTTTTATCTTCTAAATGATATATTACACAACTATATTTATCTATATCCTCATTTTCCTGTTTATATAATAGCTTTCCTGTCATTCGCAAATGAATGATATTTAATCTGCCATCATCTAAGGACATGATGATATATTTCCCTCTGCGTTTTAAAGATTTGATAATTTTATCTTGCAAAAGCTTTTTATATTCATCGCTACTAGGAGATTTTATTACATCACCTTTTATGATTTCTACATCTACGATTTTTTTATTTTCGATAAAATCTTTAATCCCTACAACAATATTTTCTACTTCTGGCATTTCAGGCACAAAACCACCACCTTTTTATAATTAATTTACTTTTTATTTTGCTTCTGCCCAGTTTTTACCATAATTAATATCAATGATAAGTGGCACTTTTAAACTAGCTGTATTTTGCATAGCTGTTGTCAAAATTTCTGATACTTTTTCTATCTCTTCTTTTACAACTTCTAACACTAATTCATCGTGTACTTGCAATAAAATTCTACTTTTCAAATTAGCTTCTTTTATCGCTTCACTAGCTCTGTTCATCGCAATTTTTATGATATCAGCCGCTGTTCCTTGAATTGGTGTATTCATAGCCATGCGTTCTGCTAATGCACGCTGATTAAAATTACTGCTCTTAATCGCTGGCAAATAGCGACGACGACCAAATAAAGTCGTAACAAAGCCATCTTGATGTGCTTTTTCTACAATTTCATGCATGAAATTCTTCACACCACTACATTCTTGTAAATAATTATCTATATATTCCCCAGCTTCTTTTGGCGAAATATGCAGATTTTTTGCCAAACCAAAAGCACTTATACCATAGATAATACCGAAATTTACAGCCTTTGCCTTACCTCTAAGTTCTGAAGTAACTTCATCTATAGGCACTTTAAATACCTGAGCTGCTGTCGCTGTATGAATATCTTGATTATGGCAAAAAGCATCTATGAAATGCTTATCCTCTGACATATGAGCCATTATTCTAAGCTCAATCTGGGAATAGTCGGCAGATAAAATATAATCATAACCTTCGCCAGGCTCAAATAAACTGCGAATTTTTTTACCTTCCGCTGTGCGTACAGGAATATTTTGCAAATTCGGCTCAGAACTGCTGAGTCTTCCTGTTTCTGTTACAGTCTGATTGAAACTTGTATGAATTCTCTTAGTCTGTGGATTGATTAATGCTTTCAAACCATCTAAATACGTAGTTTTTAATTTATTTAACATGCGATAATCTAAAATCTTAGCGATAATAGGGTGAGCATATATTAAATTTTCTAGCACTTCCGCATTTGTAGAATATCCTGTCTTTGTCTTTTTCAAAGCTGGCAAGCCCAATTTATTGAATAAAATATCGCCTAATTGTTTTGGTGAATTAATATTAAATATTTCTCCAGCCAATTCATAAATATCTTGCTCTAAAGCTGTGATTTGTTTATACATCTGTTCATTCATATCATCGAGTTTTTGCTCATTAATATAAATACCTACAGTTTCCATATCACAAAGCATTTTAGCAAGTGGTAATTCTATTTGCTTATAAAGATTTACCATTTTTTCATCAGCTAATTTATCCGCCAAAATATTACTCAAATCAGCTAAATGTCTTGCACCGCAAATTATTTTTTCTTCTTCATTGAGATTTTCCCATGGAATTTCTTCTTCAATATCTGCCATTTGCCACAATACATTCATTTCATAGCTTCGTTTAGCAGGTTCTAGAAGATATGCCATAAGCAAAGTATCATAAATCTTACCTTTTAAATCCAAATTCAAATGGTAAAGCATCTTTACATCATAAACAAATTTAGTGATTGTTTCATCTTGCAATACTTCACTGAGTTTATCTATATCTTCTTTTGCTCTTATGATACCAAGACTATCTTTGCAACAAATAGCCATCATATCAATGGATATATCCGGCACTTTTCCTTCAAATAAAACCATAAAGGAAACAGATTTTTCAGCTTTTATCTTTGATATTAAAGCATCAATTTTATCTTGCGTAAATTCCTCATAAACTGGCATAGTAGCTTCAAAATTCAAAGCTAATTCAGCATCATCATTTTGACTTGCAACTTCTAATTTATCAGCTAAGACTTTTTTCATACGAGTCAAAACTGTTTTCAACTCATATTTTTGACAAAAATCATTTAGTTTTTGCAAATTAGGAGTCAATTCAAACTCTTGTGGTTTAAAATCCACATCTACTTCACAGCATATAGTAGCCAATTTATAAGATAATCTCGCTAATTCTTGATTTTCCTGTAATTTTTCTTTTAATTTTTTGCCTGAAACATTATCGATATTATTCAAGAGATTTTCTAAATCTTGATATTGTGATAATAATTTCAAAGCTGTTTTCTCACCTATTCCTGGCACACCCGGAATATTATCTGAGCTATCACCCATCAAAGCTTTTATATCAATTAATTTTATCGGTTCAAGACCTGCATATTTTTCTTTAAATGCTTCTTCATCAAAAATCTGCATATCCATGATACCGCGTTTAGTGAGCATAACTTTTAAATTAGGACGAATTAATTGCAAAGCATCTTTATCACCTGTTACAATCAAGGCTTCATAATCTTGACTAGCTGCTTTTGTTGCCAAAGTACCGATGATATCATCTGCTTCATAATTATCTTTTTCAATAAAAGCAATACCCAAAGCTTCCAAAAATTCACGTAGTAACGGTATCTGTGATTTTAATTCATCTGGAGTTTTTTCTCTTTGTCCCTTATACTCTGCATACATTTGTGTACGAAAAGTTTGACGACTTTTATCAAAAGCCACAACTATATTATCTGGCTTATATTCTGTTAGGATTTTTCCCAACATATTAGCAAAACCCATGATAGCATTTGTATATATACCACTTGAAGAAGTAAGTAATGGCAAAGCAAAAAACGCTCTATACATTAAACTACTACCATCTATAATAATAAATCTTTTCTTATTATCTTCTCTTCGTTCCACAATGACCTCCATTATTTTTTAACATCTGTATTTGCTTTTTCCTGTTTGTTTTTCTTATCTGTTACAGCTTTTTTATCGGATTGTGTATTATTATCTTGTTCAAGATTTTTATTATCGTTTTCCATTAAATTAATTTTTTCATCTGTTTGTTTTTTAGGAACAACAATTTCTTTATTTGTAGTATTAGCAGGGATATCTACTACATTTTTATCAGCAGTAATTTTATTTAAAGTTATTTCTGTAACATTTTTATTTAAGCTATAATCATAATCAAAAATATTTGCTATATCTGTCAAACGCATATAAGCTACATTACTATAAAGACTGATATCAGCTTCACCTTTTTGTGTTTTTACTAAATTATTATCCATAGTTATTGGCGTATTTAATGTAGTAGCTAAAGCTTTTATTGGTACATAAATTAAATTTTTATAATTAACTGCTTTATAATTAAGCTTTTTACCATTAAACATAATATTTACAGGTGCTGCTACATAATTTGGTTGACCATTGGATAATTCTATAGATTTAGCCACAGCTTCATCAGTTATAAAATCAGCTATACCATAACCTTTTAGACCTTGTTTTACAAAATCTACTGTTAAATTTTGCATATCATATCCATCTGGATAAATATAATAAGCTACTCTACCATCAAAAGTTTTATCAATAACTAGACGGTTGTACATAATTTGAACTTCTGTACCAACTTCAACTTTGTCAAATACTTTTTCTACATCGGCTTCAACCATACGTACACAACCATTAGAAACATAATGACCTACAGAGTCTGGTCTATTTGTCCCATGTATACCATAATTGCCACCAATACCAATCCAACGATAACCAAGTGGATTATCTTCACCGGAAGGAATAACTACGCTTACATCAGCAGGATCTGTCCATGTAGGATTTACAATTTTTTCTACAACTTTATAAAAACCAACTGGAGTTTTAGTTTCTATTTTACCTACGCCAACAGGATACATCTCTATACATTTATCATTATCATATAAACGCAATGAACGTGCTGGTATATTTATCAAAATCCAACGTTTTACAGTATTTACATTGTTATTTACCTGTATATCCGTTGCCTTATCAGCTCCACCAATCTTATCTTGCGCTGTATTTTCAGCTTGTGCATATGCTACTGTATTAAATACAAACATCACGCCTAAAAGCAAAAATACGATAAATTTTTTCATTATGAATCACTATTCCTTTGCTCCAAAAAATTATATTATATCGTTTACATAATATCACATTTTATTCGTAGTATCTATTATCTAGCTAAAAATACTACCATCTTTATCTACTTATAATCATTAGAAATTTTTATATAGACAAGCCTTCTTTATAGTTTTATAATTGATAGTGCTATTCAGCAGAGTAGATATTTGTGCGTTAAGTGTCAAATAGACGGGGAGTTGCTATTTGAACGAAAAGTTTTTCTTGCGGTACAAATATCGCATCCCGCTGCTACATGAAGGAATATTCCTCCTATGTGGCAACGCAATATCAAGGAGGTTTAATCTCATGTACAACAACTCATCATTATCATCTATCGTTTATGGTGGTATTTTCATGGCTTTAACAATTTTATTTACTTATGTTTTTGCCATTCAAACCACTTTCATTCGCGTAGATTTTGCTTTTATTCCAATTTGTTTATATGCCATGCGTTTTGGCACGGCAAAAACTATTATTATGTCAGCTCTTGCAGATATTATCGGTAGCAACCTTTTTATGCCAGGTTTATATTTTCCTGGATTTACTATAAGTGCTATTGCCTCTAGTTTTATTTATAGCAAATTTCTTTATAAAAAAACTATTACTTTAAAAAAATTATTGCTTATGAATTTGACTATTTTCTTATTTGTTGACTGTATTCTCAACAATATCTGGCTTACTTTAATGTATAAAGATGCTGCTACTTCTTTTTATATCATGCGTATCGTAAAATCAGTTCTTCTATTACCGATAAAAGCTGCCATTTTATATAATATTTATAAGCCTTTACGCTACTTTATCCTCAAATATAATAATTAAAATTTAATATATTTTATATTGGAGATTTTATCATGGGTGATTTATTTTTATTATTTCTAATCGTTGTAGTTTTTCTTTATACATTCTGGGACGATGTATTCACTGACACTAATCAATTTTAATGTAAAAATACTCTAGAGCTTATATTGCTCTAGAGTATTTTTTTTATAAATAAAATTGATTGTCTTTACGTTCACTACACAATGGAGTCAAATGAACACGTAAATTTTCCAATACTCTATTATCCACAAAACGGCAGTTTATCGGACAAACTTTTACACAACGTAAGCAAGAAATACATTTTTCACTATTACATTTATAAGTTTTACTATCAATAGCACCTGTAGGACATTCACTTGCACATTTACCACAAGCTACACAATTTTCTTTTACAAAATCTGGCGCCATTGGTGCTAGTTTTACTTCTTTATACGGTCTATTTCCTGGTATTTCATCTACTAATAAAATATCTTCTTGAAGTTTATTTTTTACCTTTTGCATAAAACTTATCAATTCAGCTTTATCTTTTCTATCTGGTCTACCCTTGCCAAAGTCATGAATTATTGAATGCTCTGTTACAACTGCTGAACCTGCTAAAATTCTAAAGCCTTGTTCTTTAGCCATATCAAATAATTCTATTAAAGTATCTTCTTGTGCTCTATTTCCAAAGGTTACAACTATTATAGCTAATGCATTATTACCTTTAATTTTGCTAAAACGTTCTTTAAAAGTAATAGGCACTCTACCTGCATATGAAGGAACACCTAAAAATACTAAATCATTTTCAGCTAAAGATACATCATCTAGATTTGTATTTCTTGATGTTAAATTTATATTTTTATAATTAGGGCTTATTTGCTCACTCAAAAACTGTAATACGAATTTTGTTGTATCTGTTGGACTAAAAAACAGATTATAAACTTTATCAATATCCATAATAATCTCTCCATTTATAAATATAAAGATTATATACAAATACAAAAAGAACCCATTAGCTTAACTAATGGGCCCTTTCTTTGTAATTTATCGATTAAAATTAACCGATAACAACCATAGTCTGACCAGGTTTTACGCTATCGCCAGCGTTAACTGCGAAAGATTTAACTGTACCAGCATCTGGAGCTGTGATTTCGTTCTGCATTTTCATAGCTTCAAGAATTAAAAGAACATCGCCAGCATTAACAGCTTGACCTACGGAAGCTACTAATTTTACAATTTTACCAGGCATTGGAGCAGTAACAGTGTTGTCACCAGCAGCAGGTGCAGCAGCAGCGGCAGCTGGAGCAGCTTTTGGTGCAGGTGCAGCAGCTGGAGCAGCTTTTGGTGCAGCAGCAACTGGAGCAGCAGCTTTTACTTCTTCAATTTCAACTTCATAAGCGTTACCATTTACAGTGATGTTAAATTTTTTCACGACGTATTCCTCCAAGAATTATCTTTTTTATTTGATTGATGATTTATTAAACAGCATCGCGTCTGCCAGCCATAACCCATGCATCGCTACGTTTAATACGAACAGCCATAACTTTATGACCAACCATCATTTCTACAGCAGCAGTAATAGCAGCTACTATTTCTTCACTGATAGGAGCATTATTATTTGCCATCTTAAAACTCTCTCCTCTTATTATAATGGAACATTACCATGTTTTTTCGCAGGACGTGCTTCACGTTTGCTTGCAAGCATGTTCAATGCAGTGATAATACGAGGGCGGGATTCTTTAGGTTCAATTACCATATCAATGTAACCACGTTCAGCAGCTTTGTATGGTGTAGCGAATTCAGCTACATATTCAGCTGTTTTTGCTGCAACATCAGGGTCTTTTCTGAAGATGATGTTTGCTGCACCAGCAGGACCCATAACAGCAATTTCTGCTGTAGGCCAAGCCATAACTTGGTCAGCACCGAGTTCACGAGAGCACATAGCAAGGTAAGAACCACCATATGCTTTACGAGTGATAAGTGTAATTTTTGGTACTGTTGCTTCGCAATAAGCATAAAGCATTTTTGCACCATGACGAATGATACCGCCATATTCCTGATCTGTACCTGGTAAGAATCCAGGAACGTCAACGAGGTTAACGATAGGAATATTAAATGCGTCACAGAAACGAATGAAACGTGCTGATTTATCAGAAGCATTAATATCAAGGCAACCTGCCATTACAGCTGGTTGGTTTGCAATGATACCAACGGAACGTCCATCAAAATGAGCAAAACATGTAATGATGTTTGTAGCATAATGCTGATGAACTTCATAGAATTCACCATCATCTACTAAGGAACGAATAACATCTTTCATGTCATAAGGCATGTTAGCGTTATCTGGAATTACAGTGTTTAATTCTTCATCCATACGGGATGGATCATCATTTGTAGGTCTTTCTGGAGCATCATCCATGTTGTTGCTTGGTAAGAAGCTTAATAAGTAACGAATTTGTTCGATACAATCATCTTCATTTTCAGCAGCAAAATGAGCAACACCAGAAGTAGTGTTATGAGTCATAGCACCACCGAGCTGTTCAGCTGTTACTTCTTCAGCAGTAACAGATTTGATAACAGCAGGACCAGTGATAAACATCTGGCTAGTATTTTTTACCATGTAGATAAAGTCAGTAAGAGCTGGAGAATATACTGCACCACCTGCGCATGGTCCCATGATTACAGAAATCTGTGGAACAACACCGGAAGCGTCTGTATTTCTCTGGAAAATTCCGCCGTAACCAGAAAGAGCGTCAACAGCTTCTTGAATACGAGCCCCACCAGAGTCATTGATACCAACGCATGGAGCACCCATTTTCAAGGACATTTCTTGTACTTTCCATATTTTTTTAGCATGCATTTCACCAAGAGAACCACCTTCAACAGTGAAGTCTTGAGCGTAAGCATATACTAAACGTCCATCAACTGTACCATAACCTGTAATTACACCTTCAGCAGGTAAATCTTTCTTTTCCTGACCAAAGTTAGTGCAACGATGTTTTACAAACTGATCTAATTCTACAAATGTACCTTCATCAAAAAGTTTTTCAATACGTTCACGAGCAGTCATTTTACCTTTAGCATGTTGTTTTGCAACACGTTTAGGACCGCCTGCTTGTAAAATATGTTCCTTTTTGGCATTCATGAGGTCAATTCGTTCTTGAACTGTAGCCAAAGTTATACCTCCTTAATAAAATCTATATCTATTAAAAAATTTAATATAGATTATTTTGTTTCATCTAAACGCTGAGCAAGTTCAACTAAGATACCGCTAGCTTTTGGATGAACGAATGCAATGCTGGAATT
Source organism: Megamonas sp. (assembly GCF_986095205.1). Taxonomy (NCBI): domain Bacteria; kingdom Bacillati; phylum Bacillota; class Negativicutes; order Selenomonadales; family Selenomonadaceae; genus Megamonas; species Megamonas sp. Next base: position 9,693 of record NZ_CFQVBI010000073.1, read on the forward strand.
GCCAGCGCCGTAACGAGGTTGTTCATCAATCATACGAACGCCTTTTTCTTTCATTTCAGCGATAGCTTCTTCAATGTTATCAACATTTAATGCAACGTGCTGAATACCAGAACGGCCACCATTTTTTGCAAGATATTTTGCAATTGGGCCATCTTCAGTTGTGGATTCTAAAAGTTCGAGTTCAACTTCACCGCATGGAACGAAGCTTACTTTTACTTTCTGATCTTCGATAACTTCATCTTCTTTAGTGATTTTAATACCTAAAACTTCTTCATAGAATTTTTTTGCTTCTTGAAGATTTGGTACAGCAATACCGATATGGTCAACTCTGTTGATTTTCATTGATAAAACCCTCCTGATATAAATATTATATCTAAATTATTTTTTTAACATATTATCCATAATAGTATTAACTACTGTATATGGGTCATTCTGACGAGTTTCAATATCTTTTACGTAAGCATCTAATTCGCCAGTTTCTACAATATGTTTTGTTATATAAGAACCAATAGATGCACTCAAGCGGTCCAATAACTCATTTTTAGCACGTTTATGACGTCTAATAGCTAATGTTCCACTCTCTACTAAATAATTTTGATGTTCAGTAATTGTATCTACTAATTCATTAATACCTTCGCCTCTACTAGCCATGACTTTTTTAACTGGAGGACGCCAATCTGGTGTTTCTCCATCAAGGTCTAGCATCATATTAAGCTCTGTATATAATTTATCTGCACCATCAAGATCTGCTTTATTGATAGTGAAGATATCACCAATTTCCAATATTCCTGCTTTTATAGCTTGGATATCATCACCAAGGCCTGGTACCATTACAACCATAGTAGTATCAGCCGCTTTAACGATATCAACCTCAGATTGTCCTACCCCTACAGTTTCTACAATAATTACATCTTTGCCAAAAGCATCCATAGCTTTTATTGCATCAGCTGTTTTATGAGATAAGCCGCCTAAGCTACCTCTTGTCCCCATACTACGGATAAAGACACCTTCATCGAGGGTTAAGCTGTTCATTCTTATACGGTCACCTAAGATAGCTCCGCCTGTGAATGGACTAGTTGGGTCAATAGCTATAATACCAACTGTTTTTCCCTGATTGCGATAAGCTCTTGCGAGTCTATCGGTAAGAGTGGATTTACCTGCACCTGGTGGGCCAGTAATACCAAGGACAAAGGCATGCCCAGTATGTGGATACAGTTTTTTCATGATTTCTACTGCAGCAGCTGTTTCATTTTCAATTGCTGTGATTGCACGAGTTAATGCTAAACGGTTTCCATTTAACAATTCTTGAGCTATATCCATATAAGCACCACCTTTGATGTCAGCTCCTGTCCCTTATGCACAGAAGCCACAAATACATTTATATTAAAAATCATCTTGTCTCCTTATAGAGACTAAGAAAGACAAGATGATTTTCTTTATATTATTTAATTAATAACGTTAACTGTTAAAAATTAAGCTTCTTTTACGTGAGCTTTGATGAATTCAATAACGTCAGTTGTTGGTGTACCAGGAGTAAATACTTCTGCAATACCTGCTTCTTTAAGAGCTGGGATATCGCCTTCTGGAATAACGCCACCGCCGATGATTAATACATCGTTCATGCCTTTTTCTCTAACAAGTTTTACAACTTTAGGGAAAAGATGTGGATGAGCACCAGAAAGGATACTCATAGCAACTACATTAACGTCTTCCTGTAAAGCTGCTTCTGCAATCTGTTCAGGAGTCTGACGAAGACCTGTATAAATTACTTCAAAGCCTGCATCGCGAAGAGCACGTGCTACAACTTTTGCTCCGCGGTCATGACCATCTAAACCTGGTTTTGCTACTAATACTCTAATCATTATATTTACCTCCAAATATCTTCACTTATTAAAGATTTACATGTGCTTCATATTCGCCGAATACTTTACGCATTACGCCACAGATTTCTCCGAGAGTTGCATAAGTTTTAACGGCAGCGAGGATATGAGGCATAAGATTTTCGTTTTCATCTTTACAAGCAGCTTCTAAGTCAGCAAGAGCAGCTTCTACAGCAGCGTTGTCACGTTTAGCTTTCATAGCTTCAACTTTAGCTTTCTGTTTTTCACCAACGGAAGCGTCAACTTTAAGAAGACCTTCAACTGGTTTTTCTTCGATCTGGAATTTGTTTACGCCGACAATTGTTCTAGCACCGGATTCAACATCCATTTGCCATTTGTAAGCACTATCCTGAATTTCTTTCTGGATATAGCCTTTTTCAATTGCAGATACTGCGCCGCCAATTTCGTCGATTTTTTTGATGTAATCCCAAGCTTCTTTTTCGATTCTGTTAGTCATAGCTTCAACATAGTAAGAACCAGCAAGTGGATCTACAACATCAGCTAAACCACTTTCATATGCAACAATCTGTTGAGTACGTAAAGCGATCATTACGGATTCTTCTGTAGGAAGAGCAAGTGCTTCATCACGGGAGTTTGTATGAAGGGACTGAGTACCACCCATAACAGCAGCTGCAGTCTGTAAAGCAACACGGATAATGTTGTTGTTAGGCTGTTGAGCTGTAAGCATGGAACCAGCTGTTTGTGTATGAACACGAAGCATCATGGATTTAGCTTTTTTAGCGCCAAATCTTTCTTTCATAACTTTAGCCCAGATACGACGGGAAGCACGGAATTTTGCAACTTCTTCAAGTACGTTGTTATGAGCATTCCAGAAGAAGGAGAGACGACCTGCGAAAGCATCAACGTCAAGACCAGCTTTAATAGCTGCTTCAACGTAAGCAATACCATCAGCAATAGTAAATGCGATTTCCTGAGAAGCAGTAGAACCAGCTTCACGAATATGGTAACCGGAAATGGAGATTGTGTTCCATTTTGGTACATATTTAGAGCAATATTCAAAGATGTTAGTGATAAGACGCATAGATGGACGTGGTGGGAAGATATATGTTCCACGAGCAGCATATTCTTTAAGAATATCGTTCTGGATTGTACCTTTTAATTGATCAGCAGGTACACCCTGTTTTTCAGCAACTGCAATGTACATAGCTAAAAGTACGGATGCAGGAGCATTGATAGTCATAGAAGTGGAAACTTTACCAAGATCGATCTGATCGAAGAGGATTTCCATATCTGCTAAGGAGTCGATAGCAACACCAACTTTACCAACTTCACCTTCGGAGATGTCATCAGTAGAGTCATAACCAATCTGAGTTGGAAGGTCAAATGCACAAGAAAGACCTGTAGCACCGGATTCAATTAAATAACGATAACGTTTGTTGGATTCTTCAGCAGTGGAGAAACCTGCATACATACGCATTGTCCAGAAACGACCACGATACATAGTAGGCTGAACACCACGAGTATAAGGATACATACCAGGGAAACCAATTTCTTCTGTGTAGTCAGTACCTTCAATGTCAAGTGGAGTATATAAACGTTGTTCTGGAAGATGTCCACGTTCTGGGAATCTTGCAACTGTTTTTTCTACACTAGCGTTATATTCAGCTAAGCCAGCTTGGATTTTTTCTTTTTCATTGCTCATAATTTTAAATTCCTCCCTAAAAAGGTTATTATTTCATTGAACCTGTTTCCATGAATTTTTCATGCCAGGACAAAGCTTCTTTAATAATATGTGGAGTTTGTGCATGTTTTGTTGCAGCTTCTGCTCTTTCCAAATAATCCATTAACATAGGTTTATAATCTGGATGAGCACATTTGTTAATAACTTCACGAGCTCTTTCGCGTGGAGCAAGACCTCTTAAGTCAGCTAAACCTTGTTCTGTAACGATGATATCTACATCATGTTCTGTATGGTCAACATGAGAGCACATAGGAACGATAGAAGAGATAAGACCGTTTTTAGCAGTAGATGCTGTAAAGAAGCAAGTGAGGTAAGCGTTTCTAGCGAAGTCACCAGAACCACCAATACCATTCATCATTTTTGTACCCATGATATGAGTGGAGTTTACATTACCATAAATATCGCATTCAATAGCAGTATTCATAGCAATAACACCAATTCTTCTTACAACTTCTGGGCTATTGGAAATTTCCTGTGGACGAAGTAAAAGATGTTTTCTATATTCTTTGATATTTTCATAGAAACGTTTTAATCCGTCTGGAGATGGAGATAATGCTGTACCAGATGCAAAGTTTAATTTACCAGCATCAATTAAGTCAAACATACCATCTTGGATAACTTCTGTATATACAGATAAGTCTTTTAAATCAGAATCAACGAAACCGCTGATTACTGCATTTGCTACATTACCTACACCAGATTGTAATGGTAAGAGATTTTTAGGCATATGACCTTTTTTAACTTCATCTTGAAGAAGTTCAATGATATATTCAGACATTTTGTGATCAGCTTCACTAATTTCGCCAAATGGACGAGTTTTATCTGTAATATCACAAGGAACAATGCATTTAATTTTATCTGGAGTGCAAGGTATGTAAGGTGTACCAATACGGTCGTTAGCCTTAACAATAGGAATTGGAAGACGATGTGGTGGATCAAGAGGCACATAAACGTCATGCATACCTTCGAGTTCTAATGGTTGGCTAGTATTAACTTCTACTATAACCATATCTGCTTGTTGAACGAAAGAAGCTGTATTACCCATAGATGTTGTTGGGATAATGTTACCTTCTTCTGTAATAGCACAAGCTTCTACGATAGCAACATCTAGTTTACCATAGAAACCATAACGTAATAACTGAGCGGATTCACTAAGATGTAAATCGCTATAAGAGATTTCACCAGAGTTTATTAAATTTCTTAATAATTTGTTAGTTTGATATGGCATACGTTTATCGATACCATTAACTTCACAAAGTGCACCATCAAGTTCTGGTCCTACAGAAGCACCTGTATATAAATTAATTTTAAATGGGTGTTCTTTCATGCGTTCAGCAAGAGCCAAAGGCACAGCTTTAGGATAACCAGATGGTGTAAATCCACTAGTTCCCACATTCATGCCTGGTTTAATTAACTCAGCAGCTTCTTGTGCACTGACAATTTTCGCATGCAAAGCTTTATTACGCACACGATCTAAAATGTCAATCATTAAAAATTCTCCTCCTTACCAAAATATATTGTTGCATTATTATGTCGTGTTCCATTATATCATTGTCTAATACGATAATCAAAGATTATTGTATCATTTATGAAATAAATTTTTTTATTTATAATTTTTCAATAAAAAATAAATAAAAATTATAAAAAATCAACACTCCATCTTTTAATAAATAATAACGCATATCACTAACAAAAGCATACCACTACTAGGGAAAAGCGTCAAGTTTTACTATAGGAAAAGAAAGCTATTTTCCTGTAATATAATACGACAATCTACTAAGTCCCACAGATAAATCTTCATTAACAATTTTCACATCTTCAGGGACTCTCATTTTTACAGGAGCAAAGTTCCATATTCCTTTTATATTTGCTTTAACTAATTTATCAGCTACCTGTTGTGCAAATTGAGCAGGTACTGCAATAACCCCAATATCTATCTTCAGATTTTTAGCACAACTTTGCAATTCATCAATGCTTTTTACTTTTACATGATTTACTGTCTTTCCAATAATATTGGGGTCATTATCAAATAATGCTACTAGATTAAAACCTAAAGCAATAAAATTTTGATAATTAGCCAAAGCCACACCTAAATGACCAATCCCTACGATTGCAATATTCCAATGATTATCAAGCCCTAAAATCTTGCCTACATTAAATTTAAGTTCATTGACATAATAGCCAACTCCCTTTTTACCAAACTGACCAAATAAAGCTAAATCTTTTCTAATTTGCTCCGGTGTTAATTCTAATCGACGGCCTAATTCATCTGATGAGATGATATCCATGCCATCATCTTGAGCCAATCTCAAAGTTCTATAATATAGTGGTAATCTATCAATAGTTGCTTTAGAAATAGTTTGTTCTTTCACTGCATTCACTCCTTTAAGGCTTGAGTTTAAATAATATTATTAATTTAATTTTTATATCCAGAAACTACAATTCCTGAAAATAGCCATACAAGCATAGATAATTCTGTATTAAACATTACATAATCTGTAAAACCATTTAATGCTAATGCAGATAAACCTAAGCCTATGCCTAAAAACATAGCTTTAACCAATATATCTAATTTCATAACCTGTGCTTTAAAGGCTTTGTAAATTACACCAAAGAAACAAACCATATAACTTGCAAAACCAAATAAACCAATTTCAGCCATAAAATTTAAATACATATTATGTGCATGTACAATTTTTATAAAATTTCCTTGCATATAATAATCATAATTAGGATAAACCATAAAATATGAACCCCAACCTATGCCCAATAATGGGTGGTCTAAAATCATCGCTATAGTACTTTCCCAAAAAGCAAGACGCATTTCTGAAGATGTATCCATTTTCGTAAAAATAGATGTCATTCTATCAACTAAAGTTGCATCTGAAAGCAATAAGATGACAGCTAATCCTATCAATGCTAATAATACTTTTCGATTATATAAAATACTGTAGACAAAGATTACTAAGGCAATACTTAGACAAGCCCCTCTAGCGTATGTCAAGGTCAAACAAAAGGCTGTTAAACAGAATAAAACTGCAATTACAATGCGAACGATTTTATGTTTTATCAATAAAAACATTCCAGCCATCAAGCCTAACATCAAATCAAAGTAGCCACCTAATAAATTAGGATTTTGCCATGTGGAAAATACTCTCGTTTTTAATCCAGGAAACATTGCTCCATCAGTCCATACTATTTGCTCAGAAGTTAGTCCTATACCTAAAAATGCTTGCATAAAACCATATATTACAACAATAAATAAAGATAAACTTATACAGCTTAAAAATACTTTTAATTGTCCTATATTTTTTAAATCTATACTTTGCACAACTAAGTAATATGTAAGTACATATCGACCAACTAAATTATAGCAATTGTAAAAACTAAATGCTGAATCTGGTGATACTAAAACGGATAAAAAAGATATAATCACAAAAATCATAATGGGAAAATCAAGTATTGTACGTTTCCATTCAAAAAATCCCTTAAATGATTTATAGGCAAAAACACCCCAGCCAGCTACTAACAATAGACTTGATACAACATAGGAAAAAGGTAACATTGTTGCCATAGCTATAACAATGTAAAACATCAATCGTTTACAATCATTATTCAATCTATTTTTTTTAAATATATCCACCTATACACCTACTACTCTAAAAGCTAAAAATACCTTTACTAAAATCATGCTTCATTGACTAAAATATTTCTCAGTTCACCTGTCAAATATAAAGAACCTGTTATACATAAAACTTTATCTTTACCTGCCCACTGACGAGCTAAAGTTAAAGCTTCTTGCATATTATTAAAAGTCTCTACACGATGATTTGATATCTTACTTGCAATATATTCAGGAGAAGCTTTTCTTTCTGAATTTGGAGTAGTTATAACGATTTCATCATCATCACGCAATAAATCAATAAGCATAGTATCTATGTCTTTATCTTTTAATATACCTAAAAGAATAACTCTTTTTTCATTTGGATAATATTTATCTAAATTTTGACGAAGTATCATCATACCTGCTGGATTGTGAGCGCCATCTACTATGCAAATCTGTCCATCAAAATTAAATACTTCAAAACGTGCTGGCCATTTTGCTAATGCTAAACCATCAATGATATTTTCTCTAGTAATACGTTCATCATTATTACCTAAGATACTAGCGGTCATAATAGCTAAAGAACTATTTTCTATTTGATGGTCACCTAATAATTTCAATTTATAATTGAAATTAACTCCTAATAATTCAGAACTAAATTTTAATTCTTGATACTGCCCATCAAAATTCACAAACATAGCTGAAAAATCATTATTTGCTATGAAAATATCAGCATTTTTTTCTTCAGCTGTTTGATTGATTATATCTAATGGTATATCTTTTGCTGCTGTAACCACAGGTACACCATCTTTTATAATACCTGCTTTATGCTCTGCTATACCTTCTAAAGTTCCCCCACATAGATGAGCATGTTCAAATGCCACATTTGTGATGACGCTAACTTCTGGTTTTACCACATTAGTAGAATCTAATAATCCACCTAATCCTACTTCGATGACAGCATATTCTACTTTATTAATCGCAAAATACAAAAATGCCGCTGCTGTAATAACTTCAAACTGTGTAGGTGACTCTTCGCCATCTTCAACCATTTTATCCACAAAAGTTTTAACAGCACTAATACAATCAGCGAAATCTTCTTCGCTTATAGGATTTCCATCTATTTGAATACGTTCTGTATATGATACTAAGTGAGGTGAAATATACAGACCTGTTTTAATATTAGATGTTGTTAAAATACTAGATAACATAGAACTTGTTGAACCTTTTCCATTAGTTCCTGTTATGTGTATAGTTTTATATCTTGTTTGTGGATTGTCTAAATAAGTTACCAATTGTTTAATGCGACCTAGACCAAGCTTAGTACCAAAGGTACTAAGCTCATCTAGATATTCTAGCGATTCTAGATAATTCATTTTATTACGCCTTTCATAAAAAAATCTAAAATTAAAGAGTTGCTAAATATGCCAAACGTTGTTTTACTGCTTCACGTTTTTCTTCATAACCTTTTAATTTTTCTTTTTCTTTCTCTACAATATCAGCAGGTGCTTTGGCAATAAAGCCTGCGTTAGAAAGTTTTTTATCAAGACGTGATACTTCTTTATCTAATGTAGCTAATTCTTTATTTAAACGAGCAGTTTCTTTTTCTACATCAATTAAGCCTGCTAAAGGTAAATAAATTTCTACACCATTTACTACTGCTGTCATTGCATTTTCTGGTTTTGCATCATCTTTTGCTAAAATAGTTACATTTTTAGCAGAAGCTAATGTTTCTAAATATCCACTGTTTTTAGCAAATACATCAGTTAAGCTTTCATCACTTAAATGAAGAATTACTTCTGTTTTTTTGCTTGGTGCTGCATTTACTTCAGCTCTCATATTACGGATAGCTTTGATTGTTTCCATGATAGTAGTCATTTCTACTTCGCTTGCATCATCAAGTTTTGTTTCTTCACCTGTTGGCCAATCAGCTACCATGATGCTCTTACCTTCATGTGGAATGTGTTGCCAAATTTCTTCTGTAATAAATGGCATAAATGGATGTAATAAGCGAAGTGTATGTTCAAGTACATAGCCTAAAACATATTGAGCTACTTTACGTGGACGAACATTTTCTTTATCGTAAAGACGAGCTTTGCTAAGTTCAATATACCAATCACAGAATTCATTCCAAATGAAGTCATATAAAGAACGACCAGCTTCACCTAATTCAAATTTTTCTAGGTTTTCAGTAATACTGATAGCAGTTTTAGCATAACGGCTTAAAATCCATTTATCAGCTAAAGTATAGTCGCTAGCTTCTGGAACAAAAGTTTTGTCAAAACCTTCAAGATTCATGAGCATAAAACGAGAAGCATTCCATAATTTATTAGCGAAGTTACGAGCAGATTCTACACGTTCCCAATAAAAACGCATATCATTACCAGGTGTATTACCTGTGATGAGCATAAAGCGAAGTGTATCTGCACCATATTTTTCAATTACTTCAACAGGATCAATACCATTACCTAAAGATTTACTCATCTTACGACCTTGGCTATCACGTACAAGACCATGAATAAATACATGTTTAAATGGAATATCTTTACCAAATTCTAAGCCCATCATTACCATACGAGCTACCCAGAAGAAAATAATGTCATATCCTGTAACAAGTACACTTGTTGGATAGAATTGTTTTAATTCTGCTGTTTGTTCTGGCCAACCCATAGTTTCAAATGGCCAAAGACCAGAGCTAAACCATGTATCAAGTACATCTTCATCTTGATGAACATGTTTGCTACCACAATGAGGACAAACTATTACATCTTCATTTTCTACGATAGTTGCACCGCAATCATCACAATACCATGCTGGAATACGATGACCCCACCAAAGCTGACGAGAGATACACCAATCGCGTATATTATCTAACCAATTGCAATAGATTTTAGAAAATCTTTCTGGAACAAATTTAATTTTGCCAGATTTTACAGCTTCAGCTGCAGGTTTTGCTAAAGATTCCATTTTTACAAACCACTGTTTAGATACAAGTGGTTCTACAGTTGTAGAGCAACGAGAACAATGACCTACTGCATGTTCATGTTCTTCAATGCTGATTAAATAACCTTGTTGTTTTAAATCTTCGATTAATTGTTTACGGCATTCATAACGATCAAGACCAGCATATTTACCAGTATTTTCTGCCATTGTACCATCATTGTTAATTACTACAATCTGTTCTAAATTATGGCGAGCACCCATATCAAAGTCATTAGGGTCATGAGCTGGTGTTACTTTTACTGCACCAGTACCAAACTGTGGGTCTACATAACTATCAGCAAAAAGTGGTATACGACGACCAACGATTGGTAAAATCAAAGTTTTACCTACTAAATCGCTATAACGTTCATCATCAGGGTGAACAGCTACGCCAGTATCACCAAACATAGTTTCAGGACGAGTTGTAGCGATTTCTACAAATCTATCTTCGCCTTCAACTTGATATTTTAAATGATATAAATGACCTTGTTCATTTTGATGTTCTACTTCAATATCGCTAAGTGCTGTATTGCAGTGTGGGCACCAGTTAGTTATGCGTTTACCTTGATAAATTAAACCTTTTTTATATAATTGTACAAATACTTCACGAACGGCATGAGAGCAACCTTCGTCCATAGTGAAACGTTCTCTATCCCAATCACAAGAAGAACCAAGTGTACGAATTTGATATTTTATGCGATTACCATATTTTTCTTTCCATGCCCAAGCATGTTCTAAGAATTTTTCTCTACCAATATCATAACGAGATACACCTTGTTCACGAAGTTGTGCATCTACTTTTGCTTGAGTTGCTATACCTGCATGGTCAGTACCAGGCATCCATAAAGTGTTGTATCCTTGCATTCTTCTAAAACGAATTAAAATATCTTGCAAAGTATTATCCATAGCATGTCCCATATGAAGCTGACCTGTTACATTTGGTGGTGGCATTACAATGCTAAATGGTTTTTTAGTTTCATCTACTTCTGCATGGAATAATTTATTTTCTTCCCAATATTGATACCATTTTCTTTCAAAAGATTGCGGGTCATAAACCTTTGGAATATTTGTTTCTTCCATCAAAAAAATACCTCCTATTTTTCACACAAAAATTAAAGTTAATCAGTTAAATCAGGCAAAAATTACACAAAAAAATCTCTTTCATTCCTCATAAAAGGACGAAAGAGATATCTTCGCGGTACCACCTAATTTTTCTTATCTAAATTTATAAATCAACTACATAAAATTCAGATAAAACTTCATTACATAACGCTGTATCTGCGCTCATACTTAATATTATTTCGGTATGAGGACTCCAAAGCTACTTTCTAGATACTGAGTTGGAAAATTTTTCAGCTATAAATTTTCTCTCTGCACAACTCAATTATATCTATACTCTCTTTTTCATTGTCTTTTACAAAACATTAAATTGTATAAGATATATTAGCATAATTTCAGAGCGAAGACAACTCTTAACTTCTTAATATATTTGTGTTATAAATATTATTATTGATGCTCACCAAAACGATTATTTACAAGTTCACTCAAAGCTTTAATAGCTTCTTGTTCATCATCACCTTCAGCAGTTATAAGCACTTGTGTACCACAAGATAATCCTAAATTGATTATAGGAATGATATTTTTTCCATCAGCAGTAATACCTTTTGCTGTATATGTGATTTTAGACGTATATCTGCGTCCCATTTGAGCAAGCATTGCTGCTGGTCGTGCATGAACTCCTGATTTATTAATAATCGTAACTAAAGCCTCCATTAGTTTTCCTCTTTTCTTTTGAATTATTTTTTCATTATTCTAAGTATTAGTATAAATTAATCAATTAATTAGTTATATTTATTATATAAATATTTTCTAACTTATGCAATATATTTTCTTTATAGTCTAAGCGAGGTGCTTTTATTATGAAATATGATTTAACAACAGGGTCTGTTTCGATGACTATGTTAAAATTTTCACTGCCTATGATTTTAGGCAATCTTATGCAACAGTTATATAATATCTCCGATACTTTAATTGTTGGTCATTTTATTGGCACAGATGCCTTAGCTGCTGTCGGTGCAAGCTATGCCTTAATCATTTTTTTGACCTCAGTATTATTAGGTCTTTGTATGGGTAGCGGAGCTTTATTTTCGATATTTTATGGTGAAAAAGATTATTTCAAATTAAAATCTAGTATTTTTATCTCTTTCATCTTAATATTAATACTTACAATAATAATAAATATTTTTATTTTTATCTACATTGATGAAATCATTTATTTTATGCAAGTTCCTAGCGAAATTTTCGATTTAACTTATACATATCTTTATATTATTTTCATCGGATTTAGTTTTTCTTTTATTTATAATTATTTCACTTGTCTACTTCGTGCTATTGGCAATTCAAAAACACCACTTATCTTTTTAGCAAGTTCTGCCCTTTTTAATATTATTCTTTCCATTATTTTAGTCGTTAATTTTCAAATGGGTGTGGCAGGCTCTGCTCTTGGAACAGTAATAGCTCAAGGTTTTTGTGCCTTAGGTCTAACAATCTACACTATAAAAAAATGCCCTGAATTAATTCCGCAAAAAGAAGATTGTAAATTTGATTTAGCCATGATAAAAGATATTTCTAATTCTTCATTATTAACATCAACACAACAATCTGTAATGAATTTTGGAATTTTACTCGTACAAAATCTTGTAAATAGCTTTGGTGCAACAGTAATGGCAGCCTTTACCGTTGCTGTAAAAATAGACTCACTAGCTTATATGCCTGCACAAGATTTTGGCAATGCTTTTTCTACTTTCATTGGGCAAAACTACGGTGCTAAAAAAACAGATAGAATTCAACAAGGCATTAAATCTGCTATAAAAATCTCATTTCTATTTTGTTTAATTATATCTGTTGGCGTCTTTATCTTCGCTCGCCCTCTAATGACAATTTTCATTGATAGTTCTGAAACGGAAATTATCAATATCGGTGTGGATTATCTCCGCATAGAAGGTAGCTTCTATTTTGGCATTGGCATTTTATTTTTATTATATGGATTTTATCGTGCTATTAACTTCCCTAGCATGTCTGTAATCTTAACCATTATTTCATTAGGCACACGTGTAGGACTTGCCTATTACCTTGCTAGCATACCTTCTATCGGAGTAATCGGTATTTGGTGGTCTATCCCTATCGGTTGGGCGTTAGCAGATATTTTTGGCATCGTCTATTATAAACGAAAAATTAAACAACTCCATTTTTAACTTCTGCTAATTCTATGACTTCCTCTACCTTTGATTTAGCATTCATTGAAAATACTTCTATGACATGTTTTACTAAATTCACTGCTATATCTTTATCAACCGTATCAAAATAAAAGTCGATTTCATACAGATTTTTCTTTTCATTTCTTCTATAGCCCCAATCATTTAAAAAGCCCACTACATTAATTTCTAAAGCTTTTTGTACCATTTCATAAAGGAAATATATCGGCGCTTCATTTTCTTCTTTCCATAAATTTTGTTCATTATCTTCTATAGTGATTTTCATTAATAAAGTCTTTTTCGTGAATTCTCGCCATGAGATATAGCCTAATTTTTCATATCGTCCTACGAAGATATCTAAGTATAATTTATAATCATCAATTGAACAATTTTCATATTTTTTAATATCTCCCTTATCGCCAACTAAACCATAATGTTTAACGATTTTATCATCTTCAAACCAACATTCCACATAAGAAAATTGTTCATCTCTTTTATATAATGTCAAAGCTAAATTTTCTACTTCTTTGTCATTTTTTAAATGTTCATTATGATTTTCTTGAATTTTTTTATTACTATCTTTAGCTAAAACTAAAGATAATTTTTTCTTTTTACTATAATAAGTTAATTTTATTTGATAATCTCTATCTATCTCTATTTCCTGCAATTTATATTCAACATCATATTTATCATAAGTCAATAAATTATCTTTTATGTCGGTATACTCTTTAATTAACCAATCCATATTTATCTTTGATAACATCGCTCTATTCATGGTAAAAACAATTTTTACTGTTATATCATCTAACTTTACCATACAAGTACAATAAGGATTATTTTCTTGCCATTTATTACCCTTTAAAAATTCTTTTACCTTCTGCAAAGACTCCTCATGACAAATTACTCCATCTACAGCTTGCATTTTCTCTTTTAAATGCTGTTTATACATTTGTCGATTTTTGAAAAATGCATCATCTTCTGGTTTTATATAATGACATAGCATTTCTTCTAAGCTACAATTTTCCTTTATTTCCTCTTGTAAAACTTTAAATTCATAATCATCCGGCACAAGAGATAAGCCCTTTTCTATGGAAGCCATTGCTTTTTCTTTTTCACCAAAATGATATTGTAATTTTGCTAAATTCAACCAACCCCATGGATAATCAGCTTCTTCTTGTACACCTTTTTGTGCATAACTATATGCTTTTTCTAAATCACTGCAATAAGTCAAAGCCACTGAATAACGATAATACCATGCGCCTGAGCCTTTAGCATTTTTTTCTGAATAATGCATCCAATTTATCACTTTGTAATAATATTCATATATATCAATATTATTGCCTGCATATGCATACCATAAAGCAATATTTAAATCTTCTTTTGCTTCTTCCAAAGTAAACAAATTTTGCTCTATACCCTTTTTAACAAAATCTTCTAAATAATAAAAAATCTTGTAAAAGTATCCATCAGCCCAAGACTCTAATATATCAATATCCTCTTTAGTCAATAATGATTTTTTCTCCATGTTTACACCTTCTTTGTCGGCTACTATATTTATATTTTACCACAAAAAAAGAGTTATAACGAAATAAAAAATCGTTATAACTCTGTTTACTCTATTTTAACGAATGAAATTTGTCATTATTTTTGCTTCTGTTTCTGGTATTTGTACACCATTATTTTTACCTGCTTCAATGCATTTTAAAAGCCATGCCATATTATTACCTAAAACACGCATAATTTGCATACCTTCTGCATCTTTTTTCACTTCATCAGGTGTATTGCCATGTACTACATTCCAATAATTTGCAGAAACTACTGGCATTTGATGATAAGTAAAATATTTAGCAAGTACATCTAAAGTTGCAGTTGTACCAGCACGTCTAGCGGAAGCGACAGCAGCTGCTGGTTTGTGCAATAAATCTTTACCTGCTAAGCTAGATAATCTATCCATAAAAGAAATGATTTCCCCAGATGGAGATGCCCAATATACAGGAGAACCTACTACTAAACCATCTGCAGTTTTTACTTTTTCTGCAACACTTTTAATAATTTCTGTTTCTGGTACTGCATGAATTATTTCTGCTTGAATACCTTGTTTTTCTAGAGTTTGTGCTATTTCACTAAGAGCTGTATATGTACAACCTTTTTCGCGTCTACTGCCATTTAATAATAAAACTTTCATTGAAATTCAACCTTTCTTACTAGAAATAAATCCTATCTAAATTATATGCTTATAATTAAAAATAATCAATAATACCTCAAAAATGCAATTTCATTTATTAAATTAATATAATTTTATAATTTATAAAAAACAAAAAAGGCTTTACAGAAAATCTGTAAAGCCTATAATTTCAAATGGTGCGGAAGACAGGACTTGAACCTGCACGCCGAAAGACACTAGATCCTAAGTCTAGCGCGTCTGCCAATTCCGCCACTTCCGCATTTGGCACTCGCGTCGAATGCGAGATTTATTATATCACTATAAAATGTTTTTTGTCAACACTTTTTTATAAATTTTTATGATTTAAATATTTTTGCTTCTAAACCTATTTTTCTTAGTAAACTATCCATATTATCCACACCTACAGTTCTGCCAGCAACTAAAGGAATTTTTGCACAAACTTTTGCATCATCTAAAGCATCATGATGTTTAAATTGTATCTGAAAAAATTCTCCCAATGTATTCAATTTATGATTTGGTAACTGTGGCCATACTTTTCTAGCAATTTGAACAGTACATGCTGTTTTAAACTGTGGTTTAGCTAAATTATACTTCCAAATACAACTGCGCAATACGCCCATATCAAAAAAAGCATTATGTGCTATAACTATTCGATTATCTAAATACATACGTAAATCTTTCCATATATCTGCAAAAGTAGGTGCATTTTCTACCATTTGCGGAGTAATGCCATGTATTTTCATATTACCTTCTTCAAAAAACATTTCTGGCGGTCTTATAAGTGAATTATAACTATCCACCATTCTACCGTTTTCAATAACAACTACAGCTACACTACAAGCACTGTCACGATTTTTATTAGCTGTCTCAAAATCTATACTTGTAAAATTCATTAAACTCATCTTTTACCTCTAAAAAAATTCTATTCAAATATAAAAGCATTATAACAAAAATTTTTCCTAAAAAAAATAGATTGATTTTCGGTCAACATATCTTTACCCTAAAATCAATCTATTTAAATTTATTATTTATTGCGTTTTTCTATCAAATATTCATCAATAGCTTTAGCAGCTTTTTTACCTGCACCCATAGCCAAAATAACAGTTGCAGCTCCTGTTACAATATCGCCACCAGCAAAGACACCTTCTTTTGTAGTTTTTCCTGTTTCTTCATCAGCTATGATATTACCTCTCTTATTTGTCTGCATATCTGGAGTAGTTGACTGTATCAACGGATTTGGCCCTTGACCAATAGCAATGACCACAGTATCCACATCAATATCAAATTCTGAATTAGGTATTTCCACAGGACGTCTACGACCTGAAGCATCAGGTTCGCCTAATTCCATTTTTATACAACGAATGGCTTTTACATATCCTTTTTCATCACCTAAGATAGCTACAGGATTATTTAATAATTTAAATTCTATGCCTTCTTGTTTGGCGTGTTCTACTTCTTCACGTCTTGCTGGTAATTCTTTTTCACTTCTGCGATAAACAATATATACTTTTTCTGCTCCCAAACGCAAAGCAGTTCGAGCAGAATCCATAGCTACATTACCGCCACCTACTACAGCTACTTTTTTCCCTACATTAATAGGCGTAGCATATTCTGGAAAACGATATGCTTTCATTAAATTACATCTTGTTAAAAATTCATTTGAAGAATATACCCCATTTAAATTTTCACCAGGAATATTCATAAAATGAGGTAAGCCTGCTCCTGTAGCAATAAATACAGCATCAAAATTAAATTCTTGCATAAGTTCATCAACTGTAAATAATTTACCTACTACAGAATTCACTTCTATTTTTACACCCATCTTACGCAAATTATCAATTTCTGGTTTTACAACCTTATCTTTTGGTAAACGAAATTCTGGAATACCATAAGATAATACTCCACCTGCTGTATGTAAAGCTTCAAAAATCGTCACTTGATAGCCTTTTTTTGCTAAATCACCTGCACAAGCTAATCCTGCTGGTCCCGAACCAATAATAGCGACTTTTTGAGCATCATCTTTTACTGTTTTTTCTATTTTTTCTTCACAATTTTGCATACAATAATCGGCTACAAATCTTTCCAAACGACCAATACCCACAGGTTCACCTTTTATTCCCATTACACAATATTTTTCACATTGATTTTCTTGAGGACAAACACGTCCACAAATAGCAGGCAAACTACTAGCTTCTTTGATTTTTGCATTTGCTCCTTCAAAATCGCCTTCTTTTATTTTAGCAATAAAAGCTGGTATATCGATATCTACAGGACAACCTTTTCTACAATGTGGCACTTTACAATGAAGGCAACGATTAGCTTCTGCTAAGGCTAATTCTTCTGTATATCCTAAAGCTACTTCATCAAAATTATTTCTGCGAACATTAGCATCTTGTTCTGGCATTTCATGTTTTTGCATTACTAAAGACATATTATTTTTCCTCCATTTCTTCAACCTTTTTAGCTAAACGACAAATATGGTCTTTTTCAATTTCTTCTTTAGGTCTATACATGCGTTGTCTTTCCATCAAATTCACAAAATCTACTAAATGACCATCAAATTCTGGCCCATCTACACAAGCAAATTTCGTTTCATCACCAACTTGTACACGGCAACCACCACACATTCCTGTACCATCTACCATAATAGGATTTAGACTAACAATCGTTTTAATATTATATGGTCTAGTTGTATCTGCCACAGTTTTCATCATGATGACAGGCCCAATAGCTACTACCTCAGCGATATCAATTCCTTTATCAATTAATTGCTGTAGTGCTGTCGTTACAAATCCTTTTATACCATAAGAACCATCATCTGTAGTAACAATAACTTCATCAGATATTTTTTCCATTTCATCTTTCAAAATCAAAATATCTTTATTTTTTGCTCCCATAATTGTTATCACATGGTTGCCCACTTGTTTCATCTTTCTAGCAATAGGATAAATTGGAGCAACACCTATACCACCACCTATGCAAACTACAGTTCCCATATCAGGTCTAATATCTGTTTTTTTACCCAAAGGGCCAACTAAGTCTAAAATACTATCGCCTTCATTTAATGATGCTAATACAGTAGTTGAAGCACCTATTACCATAAAAATAATATCTATAGTTCCTTTTTCTCTGTTAAAATCAGCAATAGTTAATGGTACTCGCTCTCCATATTCATTAACTCTTAACACCACAAATTGACCAGGCTCTGCTTTTCTCGCTATCAAAGGAGCTTCTAAAGTAAATTGCAAAATATTTTCATGTAAAACTTTCTTATTTAAAATCTTAAACATAACACTTTCCTCTTTTCCCAAATTCAATATCATAATAAAAATTTATCATACTATAAAAAATTTTTAAAAATTTACTTAATTTTCAGTTTTTTATATGACTATTATAGAATTCAATTGTAAATTTGTAAATAAAAAAAGCTGTGAAAAAAATTTATTTCACAGCTTTTAGATTTATTATTTAGCGAAAACACCTTCTAAGTATGGCATTATTTTTGCTTTTATTGGCATTAAATAAACATTATGATTATGTTTGCGAGCAAATTCTATCACTTTACGAGCAAATTCTATATTCCATTCTAATGTTGGTTCAAAGTCCTTTGGAAAAATAACATTGTTTTTATTTCTCCAATAGCTTACAGAGCGTTCGGATAAAACTGGAGAAACGCCCCAATAAATATCTAAACCATCTAAAAGGTCTGCATACATTTCTAAATAACGCATATCAAAAAATGGTTGTGTAAAAAATCCTTTTGCTCCAGCTAATTGTTTACGACGAATGCGATATTCTTCTTCTTTCATACTACTGCGATATTGGTCAATTCCCGCATATACTGTAATTTCTGGCATTTCTTCACTAAATTTTTTAATAATATCTGTACTTATTGTTGGATATACTTGATAAAGCATACTTTGTGGTGGGTCACCTTCTATAACAAGAACTTCTTTTATATTATATTCTCTCAATTTATCTTTTATCGGTAACTCTTTTGTAAAATCAAAATCCATCGCTCTTAGATGTGGTACTACATCATCGAAATAAGCTTTTGCAATATTTGCTCCGTCCCAACTTCTAGTATCACAACTCAACAAATCTGGAATATTAATAAAATCAACATCATTTAATTTTTCTTTTATTGTTTTTACTTCTTCTTTTAATACTTCAATATCTCTTGGTACTAATTCAACTGAAATTCTTGTCATAAAATCACTTCCTAGATTAACATCATTACATTATAGTTTATTATTATAACACAAATTTATCCATTTTAACGATAAAATCATACATTTTATCATAAAAAAATCGCCAGCTTTTTACACTGACGATTTTAATTAATATTTTCAATTATCCTGCATACACTAAACTCAATTATTGTTATTTTTATTATATAAAGTATTGATATAATCAATAAAAATCTTTATATATTTATATTTTGGATTTGTTTTTTTATACAATAGATGGCATTTTAAAGTAAAATCTGGTTCTATATCATAATAACCATCAAAAAAGCCCATAGCATTTAACAAGCGTTTTGGCAATACAGCCCCCACCTGATTTTGTTGACAATAATGCATAATCGCATATGGAGTAGCAAACCAAGCTTCTACTTGAGGGTGACAACCTAATTTACTAAAATAGTTCTTTATAGTAGAATTCATTAAATAATATGGAGAATATTGTACCATTGGATATTGAGCGATTTCTTCTACATTGATGATATTACCTAAATGCTCAATATTTGGCGCATAATAAACCATTTCTTCATCACAGAAAAATATATTTTCATATTCATCATCTTGTAAATCCTTTAAGGAAAATGATGATACTATATCTAATTTATCTGCTTCTAACTGATTTATCAATTCTTTTGCTTCTAAATTATAAACATTAATCTTTATATTAGTGTTGTATTTTTTAAAATAAGTTAAATGCTGATTGATAAATACATCACCTAAAGACATCAACGCACCTACAGATAAAGAAACTTCTTTCCCAGCTAATTTTTTCATTTCACTTAAAGATTGTTTTAATTCCGATACGATTTTTTCCGCTTTAGCTAAGAAGATTTGACCTTCTTTAGTAAGTTCTATTGTATTTTCTCCGTGAACAACTAATTGAGTACCAACTATTTCTTCCAATTTTTTCATTTGAAAACTAAATGCCGAACGAGTAACATTTGCTTCTCTAGCTGCCGTTGCTATATCTTTTACTTTGCTATAAATAATAAAATTTTCTAATTGTTGAATGCTTGGTAATTCTATCATGCAAATCCCTTTCTATTATTAATGGCGTAATAACTTAATCTTTTATTAGTATATCACAATCAGAGTACACTCACTACTGCAAAATATTTTTTCTCATTCTTGATAAAAAATAATCTCTTACTTATCTTACAACTTTCGTGAAAAACCAATACATATATTATATATCAAAATATTTTAGAACTCAAAAAGTTTTCTTGTGCTTTAAGGCTTCGAGCATATCTATTGCTTCTTTTATCATCTCTTTTGTGATATTATATGGAGCAAAACTTAAATATTTATCTTTTGACATACTCCCCATGCCTAAAGGCAGGGGATTCTTGGATACAAACGATACTTGCCTACTAAAATAGCAGGTCTTACTATATC
>NZ_CFQVBI010000074.1:0-26141 GCF_986095205.1 Megamonas sp.
AAAACAATGATATCGAATCATTGTTTTTTAGCGAGCTTATATCTCCATAAATAAATTTAGGGGCTTTACGCTCGCATTTGGTAAAAGCCATATTGTGAACCTAAAAGCCCAATTACACCTAATAATAATAAAGATATAAAATCTGTTTTTAATACTTTAAATATATTTCGTTCATAGAAAATATAAGTAATGACTAGAAGAATTATACCGCTAGCAAGTAGACGTGTATTTACAAGCCATTCAGGTGTGAAATGTTCACTACTTATCAAGTATTGAACTAAAATTCCTACAAGACCCCACATCGCAGTAGAAGATAATACCATTAAAATACCTTTTAAATGATTGCTCATTGCATACCTCCGTTGTTTTTCCTATTGTTAATATTTTGGTATAATAAAAATAATGATATTTAAATGAGAAAGAGGTGTAATTCATGGAGATTTTTCATAATGATTGGGCTGAATTTTTAAATCCAGAATTGAAGAAACCATATTATTTAGAACTTCGTAAATTTTTAGTAGATGAGTATAAAACGAGACAGATATTTCCAGACATGTATGATATTTTCAATGCTCTCCATTATACAAGTTATCATGATACAAAAGTCGTGATTTTAGGTCAAGACCCTTATCATGGTGATGGTCAGGCACATGGACTTAGTTTTTCTGTAAAACCTGGAGTAAAAGCTCCACCTTCACTTGTGAATATTTTCAAAGAGTTAAAAGAAGATTTAGGCTGTGAAATACCAAATAATGGTTGTTTAAAACCATGGACACAGCAAGGTGTATTATTACTAAACACTGTACTTACAGTGAGAGCACATCAAGCGAATTCTCATCGTAATATGGGTTGGGAAAAATTCACAGATAGAATTATTGAAATCTTAAATGAACGTGAAAAACCTATAGCTTTTGTCTTATGGGGAGCACCTGCTCGCAAAAAGAAAAAAATGATTACTAATCCGAAACATTTCATCGTAGAGTCTGCACATCCAAGTCCATTATCTGCATTTAATGGATTTTTTGGCAGTAGACCATTTTCTAAGGTAAATGCTTTTTTAGAAGCTGTGGGGGAAAAACCTATAAATTGGCAAATTCCTAATCTATGATTAATTTTGTCATATCATCTGGCATAGGACTTGAGATACAAATTTCTTCATGGGTAAAAGGGTGAGTGAATTTTAATTTATAAGCATGAAGGGCATGGCGAGCGATTAAATCCAATTTACCACCATAAAGGTCATCTCCTAATAATGGATGACCAAGATAAGACATATGCACACGTATTTGATGTGTTCGCCCTGTTTCTAGCCATAGTTCAATTAAAGAATAATTTTCAAATTCTTTGATTACGCGATAATTCGTGATGGCATGTTTGCCTTCATCATTGACTTCATGTAGGATGATACTATCTTTTTTTCTGCCAATAGGTGCATTTATCTGCCCTTGTTTTTGTGAGAGTTTTCCATGAACTAATGCATAGTAATATCTTTGAAATTTTTGGTGGTTATTGGCTAATTGATGTTGTAATTGTGGCATTTTAGCAAAAACGACGAGGCCGGAAGTATTTCTATCAAGGCGATAAAGTGGATGACAGCCTACATTTTGATTAGTTTTAGCAAAATGATACATCACGCCATTAGCTAGAGTTTGAGTATTTTCAAATGTTAATGGGTGAGTGAGCATACCAGTTATTTTATCTACGATTAAGAAATAATCATCTTCAAAGACAATATTTAAGGGTATTTGTATAGCTTCTACTTTTGAAGTTGCAGGAAGATTGTATTCAATGATGTCATTTGGTTTTACTATTGCCTGTGTAGCACGAACTTTTTGACCATTTACGAAAAATTCATCTTGTCGTTTGATTTTTTTCCATAATGTAGAAGATATATTTTCATGGCGTTTTAAGTAATCTTTAGCTAATTGCTCTTTGACATCTGCTTTGACGATATATTTAATCATAGATACTCCTTAAGATTTATTGACATCTTTGATTTTTCTATAGGCAGTGTAAACAGCGGTGATTACACCTAATATAATGCCAATTAAAGTGAAAATAGGTGTAGAGTCAAAGTATATATCAGCTTTTTGCCCTAAGAAAATACAAACGCCAATAGTGATTACAAAGTGAAAACCAATGCCAGATACAAAGGTAAAAGTTTCCCAAGTTGATTTTGGTGCCATAAAATACCTCTTTTCTAAGTTAATAAATTTAAATAAAAGGTTGTGATTTTTAATGAATAAAACAATAAAAGTAATTTATTTATTGATGATGTTATTGATTGTAAATACTTGTGTAGCTTTCGCTCAAAGTGAAGAAAAGAATACACAAACATATAATTGGCAAGCTTTTGATATTGGACCTGCAGAAGATTATAATTATGCCTTCGATACAAATAGCATAAAATATGCAAGAAACGAAGACGGTTCTATCAATAAGAATATCATTATTTATCAGGAAAAGAAAATAAATAATGTGCCAATGTCTTCAGAATTTAATTATTATACAATTACTCAATGTAAGTTGAATATAGAACAGACTTCTATTTGTTTTGGTGATGAATCTTATTATACTAAAAAAGATAAATTCCGTTGGACTGATACACCAATGTATTTGACATGGATTACAGTTAGCCGTGACTCTATAGGTGGATTGCGATTTATACAAATCGTAGAATATGCTAGAGCTCATGATGATATTTTAACAAGTAGAGCATAATTATGAATTTATAATTTAATGATTAAATGATTAATAGAAAATAACCCTCAATAGTTGTTTTATGGATAACTGTTGAGGGTTATTTATTTTGAGTTATTTTATCTATTTAAAACAAATTTTTCAATGGCTTTAGCTACACCATCATTATCGTTTGTATCAGTTACATAATCGGCGATAGCTTTTACTTTATCAATGCCATTTTCCATAGCAACGCCAAGACCGGCAGCTTTAATCATAGTGTAGTCATTGCCTTGGTCGCCACATGCCATAGTTTCAGATTGTTTGATATTTAAATAATCAGCAAGATGTAATAATCCAGCACCTTTATCTACATCTTTATGAGTGATTTCTAAAAAGAAAGGAGCGCTTTTAAATACATTGAAATCTTCTTTAATCCATGTAGGAAGTTTTGCGATAGCTTCATCTAAAATTTCTGGTGGATCAATGAACATAACTTTGATGATATCTTCTTCATCTGTAATATCTGTTAAAGGATTGATGATATTGATATCAATTTGATTGATACTAGCTTCATGTTCTGTATATTGGCTAGTTTCGTTAGTGATTAAGCCACGACTAGGAGAGAATGCTTGGCAATGTACGCCTAATTCTTGAGCCAATTTAAATAATTTTTTATAATCTGAGCCTTTTAAAATACATTTAGATACAGCTTCACCAGTTTTTGCATCAACGATTAAAGCACCATTGAAGCTTAAAACATATTCGCCTTCATGAATTAAATCTAATTCTTTAAGTGGTGGTTGAAGTCCAGCAAGTGGTCTACCAGAAGCGAGGACAATTTTTACACCTAAAGCTCTAGCTTGAGCTAAAGTTTCTTTTGTTCTATCAGTGATTTGTTTGTCAGAATTAAATAAAGTGCCGTCCATATCAAGGGCTATTAATTTATACATTAAAAATCTCCTTTTATACGTTTATAGTTATTCGATTTAGTTAATTGTATAACTAAAGCTACATCTTTATCAAGCTAGCATCATGAAAAAGATAGAGATATTTTTCTTTAATCGGTTTTCGCATGATTTCACTGGCTGCTTGAGCATAAAGTTCTATTTGCAAGGCATATTTTGCCTTAGCTTCTGCTTGTGTGCAATTATCTGTTTTATAGTCCAATAAAATCAAGCCATCATCTTCTTCGACTAATAAGTCGATAATACCTTGGATAAAGATAGTATCATTATCTTCGGCTTGAGGATAATAGACTTTAGCATTAATCATGCGGTTAAAAGCCAATTCTCTTTGTAGTGATTTTGCTTTTTGAATGCGTATGCCTAGCGGTGAAAATAAAAATTCACGGATATTTTTGCGGTAGATTTTATTTATATGCTGTTTGTCAATTATTTCTCTATCAGCTAAATTGTGAAGTTGGGCTAATATGCCTTTATCGGATAAATCGCCATGAAAATCTAAATGTTGCATCACTGTATGCATTAAACTACCATATTCTGTAGCAGTCATTTTTGTTTGTTTTTGTAAGAATTGTGGTCGTTTAAAGCTGGTTTCAGCAAATAGCGTTTGAGCATTATCATCTTGAGGAGCATAATCAGTTGAAGCAAATTGCTGTTTGATTTCAGTAACGGATAATTTTGCTGGAATGGACAATGCCTCTTGATGAGGATAAGACCAATTCAATAATTTATCAATATTATCTTTTTGCTTTGTAGCTGGCAATGGCTGTAATTTTTTTACTTTATTGATGATATCTTCATTTACAGTGGAGATAATAGTTTTATCTGTGATATCTAATGAGTTGATTAGAGAAATTTGCCACTGTGAAGGGTCATCTAGTAAAACAGCACTTTCATTTGTAGCTGATTGACGTAAAGTTAAGCCGTCATGATGACGAGCAATAGCAGGAGCTAACCAATCTAAATACGATTTTGCCTGCATGATGAAATAATCAGGTAGAGTTTTTGTTGTCGTTTGCAATTGAGAACAAGCATATTGAGCAAATTTTTCCATATTGCGAACAGTACCTGTGAGTATGAGTTTTTCACGAGCTCTAGTCATAGCTACGTATAATATACGCATTTCTTCAGCTTTATACTCTTTGACGATTTGCTGAATGATAGCTTGGCGAGATAAATTTTGATAGCGATAGTGATGTTTGACATCATTTACATAAAGACCTAAGCCGAGTTTTTTATGAAAGAGAACACTTTCTTGAACATCTTTGAGATTGAATTGTTTGCCGATATCGGCAAGAATTACTACAGGAAATTCAAGACCTTTGCTCTTATGAATACTCATGATACGCACTACATCTTCACTATCACTTAGATTTCTAGCTACGGCTAAATCATTTCCCATATGTTGCATTTTATGGATAAAACGCAAGAAGCGGAAAAGACCGCGGAAAGAAGTCTGCTCATAATTGAAAGCTCGGTCATAGAGTGCTCTTAAATTCGCTTGGCGTACAGAGCCTTCAGGCAAGCCACCTACATAATCATAATATCCTGTATCATTGAGCAATAGCCAAATCAATTCAGGTACGCTATGACTGCGGGCATAATCTCGCCAATAATGTAATTTGGTGAGAAAATCATTTACTTTAATCTGCAATTTAGCAAATACTTTTTTATCTACAGGGAGTAATTGTTCTTGTAGCTCATTAATAGATGTCATGAATAATAAAGTTTCATACATATTTAATTGCGGATTGATAAGACGGATATGAGCTAAATCTTCAACAGTGAAATTAAATATAGGTGAGTATAAAATCGCAGTCAGTGGTATATCTTGTTGCGGATTGTCGATTATCTGCAATAATGAAAGCATGATGCGAACTTCTGTTTCTTGGAAATATCCTGTTTCAATAGTGGCATATACAGGAATATTATCTTCGCGAAGTACATCAGCTAATATCTTAGCTTTATCTTGAACAGAACGCAGTAGGATAACGATATCTTTCCATTTTATAGGGCGATAAGTCTTTGTATGTTTATCAAAGACAAGGGGCTGTTTATTCATCAATTCTTTTATGCGAAGAGCAATATATTTAGCTTCAGCTTGAAAGCCTTGTACAGTGTCTTCATTATCACTATCGTCATTATCAGTTAAAGTTAATTTTTGCTGTTTATCCAATAAAGTTAATTCAATCGGTGATTTTAAAGTCAAAAATTCACTTTGAGGATAATCAAAACCGCAGTATAAGGCTTCATCTTTGCCATAAGATAATTCTCCAGCTTTTGTGGTCATGATTTGGGAAAAGATGAAATTGACACCATCAAGGATTTCCTTGCGACTGCGGAAGTTTTGGGCTAAATCAATGCGAAGACAATCTTCTTCATGAGGGTATTGATGATATTTAGCTAAGAATAATTCTGGCTCAGCTAAACGGAATTTATAAATGCTTTGTTTTACATCGCCGACAAAAAATAAATTTGGTTTAGTGCGTGAAGCGATTAGATTTAAAATAGCTTCTTGAACTCCGTTTGTATCTTGGTATTCATCGACCATGATTTCTACATATTTTTCTTGTAATGTCTGGGCGATTGATGAAGGTATCAGTTTTTCAGCAGTAGAATTTTCTTCAGAGAGTAATTTCAAAGTGAAATGTTCAAGGTCGGAAAAATCGACTAAAGAGCGTTCATTTTTAGCTTTACTAAAAGCTTGAGAAAATTCTATGGTTATATTACATAAGCTACTGGCTTGTTTATACAATTGAGGCATATCGGAGAGTGTATCTTCAATAGTCTGCGTAAAATAATGCTCTTTTAATTGTTTGATGATTTTCTTAGTTTCATCACGAAGAGCGGAGATGGTAGCTTTATCTTCTTCATTTATAGAGAATTTTTTAGAAATTCGCAGAGCTTTAAATTTAAATTCATTGATTAAATTAAAAAATTCCTGCCATGAAGTGTCGATTAAGTTATTTAAATCATAAAGAAAAGCCAAATCTTCACTGGCGATATCTGCATAAGGTGGTAAGTTTAAATCTGTAGCTAATTGATACATTTTCTGGCTATTGTCTATGGCTATATTTAAACCATCTTTGACATTGTCTTTAATTATCTGTAGCCATGGGCAATCATTGAGTTCATCAGCGTTGTTGATTTGAAAATATGAAGGTAGAGCTTTCAGCCATTGTAGAGGAAAAGGCTGACTGCGAGAGTATTCATATAGTTTTAAGATGATATCATAGGTGCTATCATCGCCACGTTCATTGCCATAGGTGTCAGTAAATTCTAGAAAGTCTTCATTATCATCTTTGTCATAATTCGTTTCAAAGAGTTCTTCAAGTACATCGAGTTTTAATAATTCAATTTCTTGAGGATTGCCAAGACGAAATTTAGGATCTAAGCCTAATTGATGAAAATATTGGCGAATGATATTTTGACAAAAAGCATGAAGTGTGGAGATTGAAGAAGCGTTTAATAATACGAGTTGACGCTCTTTATCTTTATCGGATAATTTCTCTGTGATGGCACTGGCGATACGTTCACGCATTTCATCTGCGGCTGCATTAGTGAAAGTAACGACTAGTATTTGATTGATGTCGCATGTTTTATTTACAATGCGTTGAATTACACGCTCTACTAATACAGAGGTTTTCCCTGAGCCAGCAGCTGCGGCTACGAGGATATTTTTATCATAAGTATTTATAGCTTGTTGTTGCTGTGCTGACCAAGGCATGGAATTCCTTCTTTCTGTTTTAATTTTTCAATGATTTCCTCGTCATTGAGTTGATTTATTTCTCGATAATTATAGCCGGAGATATATTTATCAAAGCGACAGATAGCGATATATGGACAGTATTTGCAAGCCGTTTCATCTTTTAATTTATACGGTGCGATATCAGCATTGCCCTTTAAAATTTCACTGCCAGCTTCTTTTAAAGTATTTTCGATATGTTTCATCAATAAATCGAATTCTTCTGCTGTTTTTACATAAGAACGACTTTGAGCGGAGATATCATCTTGATTTTTATTTAAACGTACTTTGATGAAATTAGAAGAGTCATCAATTTTTTTGATGATTTCTGGATCTGCTAGTACCCAGCCTGGCATACGCATTTTCTTTTCAATTTCTGTTTTAATTTGTTGAACGGATAATTTATTAGTACCTGTGATGATAGGTGTTTTTAAAAAGCAATATAAAATACCAGCAGGAATGGCATTTTCCATATTATATAATTGCAAAGTAGTATTTTGAGCTACTAAAAGATACGTCAAAAGCTGTAATTTCAAGCCATAATATACTTGCAGTAGATTAATAAAAGCATTGCCTGATTTATAGTCAATGACTAGATAGTAATTATCATTGAAATCAATGCGGTCAATCTGTCCAATGATTTCTATTTTGTGATTATCTTCATTTGTGAATAATAAAGGAGGCATGGAGCTATTAGCACTGAAATCTTGCTCTAAAGCTTTAGGTGAAAATTCACTATGTTTGGCAAATTCCACTAGACGCATCAAAGAATCAATGGATAATTGCTCAATTCTTTGCAAAAGATGTCTATAGCGATTGGAGCTTAAGAGAATTTCATTTTGTAATTTAGGAGCAATCGCCTTGATGATTTGTTTGCAAATTTGTTGACATTGTTCATGAGTTACATCTTGCCATGATATTTGTCGCTTCACGAGGATTTCTCCAAATTGGTGCATGATGGCGTGGAGTAAAATCCCTAAATCTGGAGCGGCAAATTTAAATTCTTTGCGTTCTTGTAGATTTAAGGCATAATGGGCAAAATGTTTGAATGGGCAATTAAAGAATTGTTCAAAGCGTGTTACACTGCCACGAAGTGTTTTGCGTTTCGTATATAATTTACTAGCTAAATCAGCTGGCAATACAGGCTTTGGTGCTTGGGCGAAAATACTTTGTAGTGCCGTAGATAAAGGCACATCAGCAGTTAAGAGATAATTATAAACATCTTGCCAAAATGACGCTAAATCTTCACCATCACGAGCTTGGCGAAGAGCGGAAGTCAAATGGCTAAGCGTCTTTCTTGTTGTAGATACCTGCATGGTTTTTATCGCAAATGAGCTATCTAAAGGATTTTCTTTCAGCGTAAAATCGCTGGGATAGGAGATTATCTTATCTAGAGGAATGGCTGTGAATTTTGCTTTAGGCAAAATCTTTTGCAATCTAGTTATCAAGATGGATTTATTCAGTCCAGTTCCTTCACCATCAGCTAGAGCATAAGATACCCAAAGATAATCTGTAGCTAAGGAAAAGCCTTTGTAGAGAAGATATCTTTCGGCAAAATTATCTTCCATTGTACCGCTAGAGATATTCAGCCCTAGACTTGCCATCAATAAACGTTCAGCATCACTTAAAATACCTTCTGTTTTACTATGGCGAGGCATGATTTTTTCATTAGCACCTAAAATATAAATAGCTTTTTTGTTATTTAAAGTATTATGTTCAAATGGTGCAAGTGTAACATAATCATAGCCAGGTGGTATCAAAGCAATCTGAATACTATCTAAGCCATCATTGATTAATTTTAAATAATTTTCAAGATTGATATAATCCTTGCCACATGTCTGCACTAATTGATCCATCAATTCAATGATATTATCCCAAATTTGATGATGTTCTTTGGCAAGGGCAATATCATTTTGTTCCTGGGCTATTTTTTCCCATAATTGCAATTGAGTCGGTATTTGTAAATCAAGTAGAAAATCATATAGCGCAAGCGTATATTCCTCGATAGTCTGCGAATTTTGGCAAGCAGTGTAGAACTTCTCTAAAGGAGCGACTAAACTGCGTCTAGTTAAATTTATAGCAGTGAAATTAGCTTCTTCTTCCAAATCTGTGCCCATAGAGTCAATCTGTTTATGGTGAGAAAAACGCCAATCATTTTCTTCACACCAGCGATTGCGACCGCGAAGACCAAAAGCTAAGACATAATTTTCCAATTTATCAATGGCTTTGCGAGCGATAGCTTTTTGTTCTGTCAAATTTAAATTTATTTCATCTGCATTTTCTTCGAGATTTTTAAGCGTTTGCAAATATTTATCATTGAAGAAATCAGTCTTAAAAGCTCGAAATAGTGGTTCATATTGCCATGTAGAAATAGCTTCTAGGCTAGAGCGAATTAATTCAGCTAGAGGATGATGAGCAGTTTGTCGCTTACTATCGCTGAAATAAGGAATATTAAAATCATTCAAGACAGCTTGCAATAATTCGCTATAATCTTCACTACTGCGGATTAAAATACCGATATCATAATGGCGATAATTTTCTTCGCGACATAGACGCAAAATATCGCAGGCAACAGCTTCACATTCCAAACGGCGATTAGGAGCTTCGACTATTTGAAGACCGCCAGTATAATTTCTTTTTGTTAAAGGAAATTTAAATAATTGCTCTTCAATAAAGGCTAAATCTTGTTGTTTGTGGCGGTGATTTGCTGTAAGTGTAGTTATCTTTGTAGGTATAGCTAATTTTTTAGCCATATTATTTATCTGTTGAAATACATTGAATTGGCGATGAAATAAAGCAGTAGGTGCTTCATGTTCAATATCATTTAAATTGTTGATGCATAATGTTAAATGAATATCACTAGCTAATGCTAATAATTGTTCGACTACGCGAAAATGTTGAGGATTGAAAGCATCAAAACCATCTATCCAGATTTCAGCATCTTGAAGCCATGTACATTCAGGTAATTTTTTGATCGCAAGTTCCATCATATCTTCGCTATCGTGATAGCGACCAGCCATCTGTTCATCAAGACCAGCGTAAATAGAAGTTAAATCGCTCAATTTTTGTTTGAGTGAATCATTATCAATAAGCGTTAAAATATCTTGCAAAGTAGTAACGCTGATACCAGATGTTTTGAATTCTTCAATGATTTGCGATACAGAAGCTGTGAAATGATGTTGGCGAGCAGCCTTGGCTAAGATAGAGAGTTTGGTAGAACTTAAAACTCTAGATAATAATAATTCCTTGCCGATTTCATTGAGATGTGGATGGAGTATACCACCGCAACGCATTAATACTTGATAGGCAAGTCTGCTCATGCCCAAGACGTAAGCTCTAGTAAAACCGCCATAATCTTTTAACTCCAAAGCTAATTGACGTTCAATCGCAAAAGTCATATGGTCAGGCAATAATATAACTAGAGGTTTCCCTGTCGGTGAATGGATTAATTTTTCTTTAATGGCATTTAAACAAGCTGTGGTTTTGCCACTTCCTGCTCTGCCAATGATGAATTCTAACATAAGATTACCTCACAAATTTATCAAAAATATATTGGCTTAATTATATCATAATTGAGTAAAATCACTGTTTCGTTTAGCAGTAAAAACGGCTTCTTATTGACAAGTTGAAAATATTTGTATATATTACTGTCTTGTCAGCTGTTAATATTTGATGTATAATATCAAAAAATATTTAATAAGGGGTAAGTTAAATGGTATTGTTAAATTTATATCAAAAGCTGTATAAGCTAAAAATTTATTTATCTTCATAGAAAAATAAATTTACATAAACAACTTTTAAACATATTGAGGAGTGGAATTGATGTTATTACAAAGATTGGAAGCTTTGCCTGTAGGTAGTTTCCATTATAAATTATTAGTTATCACAGGTCTTGGTTGGTTATTTGATGCTATGGATACAGGGCTTATCGCCTTTGTATTACCTGTACTTGGTAAAGAATGGGGCTTGTCTGCTGGACAGATGGGGGCTATCGGCTCTATTGGTCTTGTGGGTATGGCAATAGGGGCAGTAATCGCAGGCTCTATCGCTGATAAATTCGGTCGTAAAGCTGTATTTTCTGCAACAGTAATTTTATATAGTATAGCCACAGGACTTTGTGCAGTTTCATGGAGTTATGAATCCTTGCTGATTTTCCGCTTCTTCGTTGGTTTTGGTCTAGGCGGTGAACTTCCAGTAGCGGCGACACTCATGTCTGAATATGCACCAACTAATTTACGTGGTAGATTTATCGTCTTATTAGAAAGCTTCTGGGGTGTAGGCTGGATAGCAGCTGCTTGTATCGCTTACTTATTCATTCCTGTTTATGGTTGGCATTATGCTTTTATCATTGGTGCTTTGCCTGCTATTTATGTATTTTTCATTCGTTTGCATATGCCTGAATCTGTAAGATATTTATTATCTAAAGGCAAAGTAGAAGAAGCTCAAAAAATCGTAGATGATTTGGAAATGCGTCTTGGTGTTAAATATAAAGGCGATTTAAAAGTAACAACTGATGATACACCTACAGAAAAACCAAAATTAAAAGATTTATGGTCTGGTAAATATTTAGCAAGAACAATCATGCTTTGGATTGTATGGTTTGGTATTGTTTATAGTTATTATGGAATTTTCACATGGCTTCCTGCTATCGTTTATCAGCAAGGTTTTGCCTTTGTAAAAACTTTTGAATATGTGCTTTTAATTACCTTTGCTCAGCTTCCTGGATATTTCTGTGCAGCATGGCTCGTGGATAAATTAGGCAGAAAATATACATTATCTTTATTCTTATGTATGAGTGGTGTAGCAAGTTATTTCTTCGGACAAGCTCAAAGTGCAGAATTGATTATCTTCTGGGGCTGTGTGATGTCCTTCTTCAATCTTGGTGCATGGGGTGTTGTTTATACTTATACACCAGAACTTTACCCAACAGCTATCCGTGCTATGGGCAGTGGTTGGGCAGCAGGTGTCGGTCGTATCGGTGGTATGGCTGCTCCTCTTGTTGTAGGTATGATGATAGAAGCTGGCAGTGATATGCATACTGTTTTCTATATGTTTGCTAGTGTATTTATCATTATTGCTGTAGCAGTATTTGCTTTAGGTGTAGAAACTAAGCAGAAAAACTTGGAAAATATTTAAATATAGATTTTATTAAAGCCTTAGTATTTTTTTACTAAGGCTTTTTTTATAAATTTTTATTTTTGCTTATTAGGGTTATTTTTAATATTAATGAGAATTTTCAATAAATTCGCTTAGTATTACAATATATGATAGTAGAAAAATTTTTACGATGATACATAATGTAAATTAGGAGAAAAATTATGAGCAAAAAACAAAAATTAACAAAATCTATTTTATGTGCTGTGATGGCAGCTAGTGTAGTAAGTATTTCAGGAAATGCTTTTGCATATACTGCAATAGAGCCAGATCAAAATCAAGGTCTTATTTATAGTGATGATGGAAAAGATTTAGGCACTATTCAAGACAGAGATATTATAGCAACAGATGATATGGCTTTAGAAGCAGGAGATAATGGTTTAAGTGCTGTACAGCTTAAAAACTCTGGAACAAAATTAATTTTAGATAATGTTAACATACATGGTGGTGTAAGTGTACGTAATGGTGCAGAATTAACATTACAAAACTCAAATGCTGAAGCAGGTGCTTATTATACAGATGGACATCTTAATGGAGGCACTGATTTTAAAACTGAAGGTGGTACCTTTAACGTAATTAATTCCAATGTAAATTCCACTGTATATGCTAGTGGTAGTGATGATGGAAATAATACAAAGGGAATATTAACATTTACTAATTCTAATGTAAATGCAGATAAAAATGATTATGAACAGGGCTCTATAGTAGCAGAGGGTAATGCTGAAATTATTTTAAATGGTAATAAAGATAATACTTATGAAGTAGGAACATTTATAGGAGCATTATCTAGCGAAGATAATAAATATAATGGTAAGATTGAAATTAATGGTGGTACTTTAATTGCTGATAATTTAAGAGCTTTGGTAGATGGCTCGTTAGTTACACCTGATGAATATGGAGATACTGAACAAGAGGATGTAGATGCGTTAAAAGCTCATATTTTAAAAGGTGGCATTGTTTTACAAAATGAAGGTGTAATTCAAACAAAAACAGGTCAAATTTTCGCTAATGGTATAGATACTACAAGTGATGCTACAGTACTTGCTTCTAAAGATAGTGGAAAAGTAACAAATGACTATATTAAATATGAAGGTGGAACGATAAACTTTACTGATATTAAATATAGTCAAGATTATTTGGATAGTGCCAAAAAGAATATGGCAGATGTAGGTAAAACTAATATCAATATGTTGGGAACTCTTGTTGATGAAAAAGGCGAAGTAGTAGAAGATATTACTGTTGATCAAGCTGTAGAAAATGGAAATGTTCATGTAGATACACCAGTAAAAGTAAATGAAAATATTTCATCTTTAGTAGTTGGTAATGGTACAACAGATGGAGAGACACAATATTCTAATGGTAGTTTTGTCGCTTCTCAAATAAAAGTTGGAGAAAATACAAATACTATTGCTATTAAAGATGGACAAACACTTGGTTTAGGTGGTAAAGGTGGAGAACTTGTAACTGGTAATAAAGATAATTTAATAGTTACTGTTGATGATACAGATAGTTCATTGACTTTAGGTAGAGAAGGTTATAATTCTGAAAATACTTTAACTGCTAATGTATCTATAAATCAAGGAAGTTTAAATTCAGTATCTAGTGCAAATACAGTTAATGGTAATGTAGAATTAGATGCTAATACTCAAGCAAATATTATAGGTAATTCTTCTTTGGTAGTTAATGGAAAGTTAACTGCAAATGAGGGTGCTAATATTAATATTGGTGATAAAAATAGTGCAGGAACTTTGATTAGTGAAAATACTAATTTAAATGGTGCAGTAGTATATCTTGATCCAATATATAAGGATGGAAATACTATAACAGATGGCTCTAAAGCTGGTTTAGTATTTGGTAGTGAAGAAGCAGGCAATTTAAATAAAATTGATGGTAAATTAGTTGTAGCAGAAAATTCCACTTTATCATTAGGAACAACAGATACAACCATAGCAGAAAATGCTTTCGCTAAAACAGGTTTAACTTGGGGTAATGGAGATAATGATGTTTTAGCAGCAGCATATATTAATGCACCACAAGATATTTCAGGTGGCGTTTTAGTTGTAGATAAAAATGCAACAAAAGATAGTGCTAGTTCATTAAATAATGGTACTGTAAAATTTGCCAATAATTCTTTATTAATGGTTAATGGAGAAGTTTTAACTGATGGTAAAGTGGCAATTTCTGGCGTAACAGATGCTCAAATTGCTCAAAATACAGAAGGCAAACAAGACGGTGCAAAACTTTATATAGATAATGCCAAAAATGAACAAAGTTATACTATCTTAGATGGTAATGTAACATCTAAATGGTCTGATGATAACGTTGTTTCTGATAATATTTTATTAGGATTTAGCAGTGGTGAAACAGCAAATACTTATACAGCAAGATATCAAAATGTAAAAGATATTTTTGGAGAGACTGTAGTAGCTGATGAATTAATTGATAAGACTTTGCAAACAAATGATGAAAAACAAAAATCAAGTGCGGCATATAAATTCTTCAATCAAGCAGCAAGTGATCATTATAATTTAAATAAAGATAGTAAGTCTACAGCTTTAAATAGTGTATTTAATATGGGAGAACTTGCAGGTGTAAATCATGCGACATATAGTATGAGCAATACAATGACAGATTCTGTAGCAGATCATTTATCTATAGCTGTACATGGTGATCAAGATAGTGATGTATGGGCAAAATATATTCATAATAAAGAAGACCTTAATGATATAGAATTAGCTGGTCTTACAGCTGATTATGATGTTACATTTAATGGAATTGTTGTAGGTAGTGATTTTTATAAAAATGGTAAATCTACAGTAGGTGTAGCTTTAAGTTATGCAGATGGTGATATCAGTGGCAATAATATTGCTTCAAGAACACAAAATGATGCAGAATATTATGGTGTATCCTTATATGGTAAAATTGATAATGGTGATAGTGCTGTATTAGGTGATATTAGCTTTATGCATAGCTCAAATGATATAACTCAGTATAATAGTGGTACAGAAATAACAGCTTCACCAGATGCAGATGCATTTAGTATTGGCGTAAGAGCAGAAAAAGCTATTAAATCTGGAGCAAATGGCAAATTTGTACCATATATTGGTGCTCGTTATATGCATTTAGGTACAGCAGATTATACTAATAGTTTAGGCATTAATTATAATGTTGATGAACAAAACTTATTTATATTACCAGTTGGTGTAAAATATAGTACAGAAATAAGAAATAATGATTGGACAATTCGTCCAGTGGCAGAAGTTGGATATGTTTGGACAATGGGTGATAGAGATGTTGATCAAACAGTAAGCTTAAATGGTGCTTTTGATAGTTTTGGTTTTGAAACTGTAGATAATGGAAGCTTTATAGGTAAATTAGGTGTTGAAGCAGAAAGTGATAAAATTGCTTACGGTATCAGCTATGAATATCAAGATAGTGATTCCACAACAGCTAATAAATGGCTTGCTAATGTAACATTTAAATTCTAAAAAATAAATATAGTATAGATAAAAATAGCAGGTACAAATGTATCTGCTATTTTTTTATCGGCAAAATAAAATTGAAAAATAATTGATATTTTTAGTTAATAACTTGCCGATATCGGCATAAAATTAAAAAGAAAATATAGTATTTGAACTTTATATTAGTTAATATCGTAAATTTAAAATTATATAGAAAAAACCTCTAGAATTTTAGATAAATATTCTAGAGGTTTTTATTTTGTTGTTAATTTTTATTAGAATATTTTATTAAATTACTGTATAAAAAATTTCTAATTTATGAAATACAATATAAAAAAAACAATATTTTATATAAAAATTAATATAAAAGTGATAAAAATAACAAAAATACAAATATTGAAAAAACTAATATGAATTACAATAAATATATAGTTATACATAGACAAATGAGGAGGTCTAATTATGAAACATTTATTATTAAAGTACGGGTTTACACCAGCTACATTTTTCCAATTAATTCTTATAACGATAAATGCTCAATTATTATATGCATTTTGGGATATAAGAAATTCGGTTCCAGGGGGATTTCCAGCAGCATTAGGCGTAACAGATCAAGAAGCAGGATATTTATATTCTATGCAGGGCTTAGTTATTTTAGTTGGTACAATTGCTCTAGGCTGGGTTGGAGACAGATTTTCTATACGTAATATAATGTTATTATCATCATTAGGAGTAGGATGTATTTCATTATTTATTACTTTGTTTTCACCAGGACTTAGTATGCCAGTATTACTAGCTTGTTTCTTTTCAATGTTGTTTTTTTCAGAAGTTTTATTTAAACCAGCAAATTTTAAAGCTTTACGTTCGTCAACAAGTGAAGATCATCAGGGATTAGTATTTGGACTATTTGAATTTGGTCGTGGGGTATTAGCTTTTCTTATTTCATTACTTTGGGCAGGTATGTTGTATTATCAAGTTGCTCCAAAAACTATGATGCTTGCATCATGTGTTATTGTACTTTTGACAGGTCTTGCAGTTTATTTTGTTGTTCCTAAAGATGTAAAAGTTGGTGATGAGGACACTCATGTAGAAAGTAGTATGGAAGCAATAAAAGGTATTGGATATGTTGCAAAATTGCCAGTAGTATGGATTGCAGGTTTAAATGTTTTTTGTATATATGGAACATTTGTAGCAGCTGGCACTTATTTTGCAAGATTTTTACAAGCTGGTTATGGAACATCAGCTGTAGCTGCTGCTGTATTTGCTAGTATTGTAATTGGTTTAAGAATGTTACCATTAGTATCATCTATTCTTGTTGAAAAAGTTTTTGAATCTACAGCTCATTTTATGAGAACTTTACAAATTATTTTAGTAATTTTACTTTCAGCTATTGCATTTATATTCTTTACTAATCATCCAGATATCGCTTTATATAGCCAAGGATATCTTCCAGATCAAGCTCCAGAAGGATTAATTTCATCAGGAATGTTTACATTATTAATGGTTTTAATGTTATGTGCATCAGCTTGTTGTTTTATGATTCGTGGTGTATATTATGCTCCAATTGGTGAATTAGGAGTTGCAAAAAAACATTCATCCGCAGCAATGTCATTTGCAATTACATTAGGATATTTACCAGCATTACTTGCTCCAATAATCCTGGGAGGTTTAGTACAGTCACCTGAAAAAGATGCAGCTGGACATATTATTCGTTCTTATTTGACAGATACACATGTATTAGCTATGGCTTTTGTTGGATTAGCTGTTTTAGCTTTAGTTGCTGTATGTATGTCTCATATGCTTGTTAAACTTAGAGCAAAATTAATTAAAGAAAATAAAATTGAAGGATAATATGCATTGAATTGAGGAATAATTATGAAAAAATATAATTTATCAAATTGGATGAGTATGATTTCTGATGATACATCTATTTGTGATTTATTAATACCAGGTACCCATGATACTATGACTGCGACTTGTGATCAAAGATATTATAAAACACAGAATCTTTCATTAGATGAACAATTACAATGTGGTGTTCGATTTTTTGATATGCGAATTAGACGTGAAATGATTGCAGCACATCGTGAATGGCATAGTAATATTACAATGAATGAGATTATGAGTACGTTAAAAGATTTTTTAGAAAAATATCCTTCAGAAGTAATTATTATGCGAGTTCAAAATGCAAATGAATTAAAAGATGACTATCCAGAATATGGAATAGCATTAAAAAATGAGCTTGTAAAATTTATGCCATTATTTTATAAATGGGATAGTAGAGCAACAATATTTCCTAATTTAGGATTAGTGCGTGGTAAAATTATTGCATTAGAATGTAGTCCTATTGAATATAAATTTTATGAATTTGATAATAAGATTTGGGCTCAAACTTGGCATGACAATAAATTTATAGATTTACAAGATTTATGGGATGGACCGAGTATTGAGGATAAGAAACAAGCAATAAAAAATAATTTTACAGCTAAAATATCAAATAAATTATTTTTAAATCATATTAGTGCTACTAATGGTGATTTAGGATATCCAGATAGTTATGCTAATATATTAAATTCTTATTTTTTATCTCTATGTAATGAAACTGAATATAAAAATGGTGTACAAATAATGGATTTTATAGATGAAAAATTATCTAAACAATGCGTAGATAGTAATTTTCAGTTATAATAAGTTTATTAATATTAATAAAAATTTTGTATAAGAGGTTTTATTATGAATATAGTAGCAGATTTGCATACTCATACCTTAGCTTGTGGGCATGCTTATAGTACACTTACAGAAGTAATACAAGAAGCAAGTGATAAGGGATTAAAAGCTGTTGGTCTAACAGAGCATGGTCCTGGATATCCTGGAAGTGTAAAATGGGCATATTTCAATACTTATAGAGATATACCAAGAACATTTAAAGATACAAAGATTTTATGTGGAGCAGAAGTTAATATTATGGATACTTCTGGAACAATAGATTTCACATTAGATCAATTAAAGAAGTTAGATATAGTAATAGTATC
Organism: Megamonas sp.; assembly: GCF_986095205.1. Taxonomy (NCBI): domain Bacteria; kingdom Bacillati; phylum Bacillota; class Negativicutes; order Selenomonadales; family Selenomonadaceae; genus Megamonas; species Megamonas sp. The sequence continues at coordinate 19,037 of NZ_CFQVBI010000074.1, forward strand.
TTGCCATAAAGAATGTATTGTTCCTGGTGCTGATTTAAATGAAATGATGAATGTGTGGGAAAAAATAATGCAGATACCAACAGTAGATATAATTGGACATCCGGATAATCCAATTTATCCAGTAAATGCAGATTTATTAGCACAAATGGCAGCTTATTATAATAAAGCTATAGAAATTAATAATTCATCTCCTTTAGCACGTCCTGGAAGTGAAGATTTATGTAAACAAATAATTATGGCAGCTAAGAAACATAACACATATATTAGTATTGGATCAGATGCTCATTATCATAAAAAAATTGGTCAATTTGATTATGCACAAGATTTAATATCTAAGTATGATATTCCAGAAGATTTAATAATTAATACATCTTTATTTAAAATTGAAGAATTTTTAAATTCACATCGTTAAACCCCTTTAATAATTTATTTTATAACAAATATAGAAAAGACCAATTACGATATTAATATAATCGAATTGGTTTTTTTCTATATATATAATTGAAAATTAATATCATTACCAATTTTTTCGATATTGTCCTGGAGTAATACCAATAGCTTTTTTGAAAGTAGTTTGAAAATAATTAGAGTTATTAAATCCACAACGAAAAGAGATTTCTGTAATTGTTAATTTTGTGGATATTAGAAGCATTTGTGCTTCGGAAATTCTTCGTTTATTAATATATTGCATAGGAGAAATTCCCATATAGTTTTTAAAACAATGAGATAAATAAAATTTGTTTAAATGTAGATTTTTAGCTATGATTTCTAGATTAATGTCTTCAAGGTAATGGGCGTCTAAATAATATTTTATACGTTCTGAAACAGTATTTTCATTTTTTTCTGATTTATTGGCATTTTTGCATAAATTATGAATTATTGTGATTAAAGAAGTTAAAAGAGTTGTTTGGGGGTTGTTTATTAGATAGTCTTTATTGTGAATCATTGCTAAATTTCGGCATAATAAAAAATAAGGTTGAAGATCTTTAAATGGTGAGTTTATAGAAATTATGGGGGATACGGTTAGGGGAATTAAATAATTTGGTGCTAGCCCTTGAATTTGTAAATTATTAATTCCTAATACAATTGCTGATAAAGTTTTAGATGATTCTGATATGCGATGTATTTGTTGTGGATTAATGACAAGTGTATCTCCAGGAGTTAATCGGTAATGTTTTTGATTTATTTCGTAAATGACGCATCCTTTAATTATATGAATAATTTCCAAAAATTGGCTATGTGAATGTTTTATAGATAAATTTTGGTGATATTCATTTATATCTTGAACATAAGCTAGACGAGGTACAATATTATTTTTAAATAGATTTTGTGAATGTTGACTTGTTGAAAATTTATATTCTAGCATCACAATACTCCTAATAGCAATATTTATTATGAATTATCATTATTTTATCATAGAATGAACAAGATATCTAATATAGTAATCGTTAATTTTGTGTGATTTATTAGTTAGATAAGGTTGAGTTATAATCTAATTTATATATAATAAAGCAAAAATTTATAGTATAATGTAATTATCACTAATTGAAGAAGAACATAGGAGTTTGCCATGGGAAAAATTATAATTGAACCATATTTATTAGCACTACAAGAAAATAGCGTAGTCATCGCTTGGGAAGTGAATCAAAATTCTAATTATAGCTTAAAATATAAAGAAATAGGGGCGAAAACATATAAAACTGCAAAATTACAACAATTATGTATAGATAATGGAAATAGCAATATATTATACTTTGCCCAATTAATAAAATTAGAAATAAATAATATGTATCAATATAATATTTATGAAGGAAAAACAATAATTCATAAAAATACATTTTCTACAGCAAAAAATAGTGAAAAATTAAAAATTCTTACTGTAGGTGATACACATTCTTTTGAATTACATGAAGATATACAAAAAAGTATAGAAAAACATCAACCTAATTTTATTCTTCATAGTGGAGATATATCTTTTGCGACAGGCGATCAGCGTGAACAATATGAAAAAAATTGGTTCAAATTAATATCCCAATCATTACAGCAATTTCCTGTTTATTACACACCAGGAAATCATGATAATGGCAAATATTTTGATTATTATTTTATTAAACCAATTCAAAATTATGTAAATCATGCTAGACGAGGCAACTCTTATTCAATAAATTTTAATAATACACATTTTGTATTCGTAGATAGTAATCCTTGGGGTTTATATGAAATGAATGCAATTAATTCAGATGCACAAGTTGATGATACAATACAAGAATTTATTGATACGACTATGGAATGGTTGGAAGTAGATTTGCAATCAGAAATAGCACAGAATAGTAAATGGAAAATATTGATATTACATCATCCTTATACTGATGTATTAAATAACAAATATATTTCTAGTATAGTTGATAAATATGGCATTGACTTAATTATATCTGGACATATACATTATTATACAAAAGCAATAACATCAAATAAAAATAACCAACAATCGATATATGTATCTCAAGGAACTTTACAGAAATATTATGCGGAAATTGAGCATATAACAGATAAACGACTTTTGGAAGAATTTCCAGAAGTAGTTTCTATTGGCAAAAATAATTTTGGATTATTATATATAGATAAGGATATAATTCAATATGATATTTATGGATATAATGAATTAGGAGAGGAAAAATTAATAGATACAATAAAAATATCTCATGATTTAAAAGAACTTGAAATTAGTAATGTTTTAGTAGAACATGTAGATAATATTGGCACATTAAAAATATCTGGAGAAATTTATAATCCTAATTTATCAGTAGCTAAAGCTCAATTTGATTTATATGATAATGGTGAAAAGAAAAATATTGCATTATTTGGTTTATATTCATTACGTCATAATATATTACTTGATCCACATGCTAGAAGTAGTTTTATTGCATATTATATTGCAAGTAAGGCAGGAGAACATTTAATTGAAATTGCTAACAAAGAGTTTAATTGTATAGTTTTTGAACATGCTCAAGTAGAATATATGAATTTTAGATGTAAAAAATTAGTTATGCAACAAGGTGTATATATACATGCATCTATTGATATAAAGAATAATATAGATAGAGAAATATATACTAATATACCGTTATTTGTTAATCAACATATGATAGAAACAAAAAATATATTTCTTAATCCATATCAACAATATAATATAGAATTTATATATAAAGTAAAAGAAACTGGAAAATATCATATAAGTATTGGTTCTACAAATTCTAAAGTAGTAACAATATATGGCAGTATAAAATTAATACCACATGTTAAGGATATGTCTGGAAATCGTCATTATGGATTAATACATGGATGTCCACGTTTAGAAAAATATAAAAATAATTATCAACTTTGCTTAGATAATGATACAGATTATATTGAAATTCCTGCTGCTAAAGATTTAATAGCTAACAAAGGCTTTACAACTATAGTTTCAGCAAATATACAACGATTAGCTAATGAAAATGAAATGGGACATAATCCGTTGATGGTTCGAGGAAAATCTGTAGGTTGGGGAGCAACTTATTTGTTTAGAATGGTTGTAGAACGAAGCGGTATTCTAAGATGGGGAATTTGTCATGATATTACTGAAAAAAATTGGCGAGGCGGAAAAATAAAATTGCATAAAATGGCTAGATATGCACTGTCTTTTGATAAAGAGCATGGTGGAGCCTCTTATGTAGATGGAATTCCAGTAGCGTATGTAGAAGGTATTCCAAAGGAATCAATATTGCGTCAGTGGGATGATCAACCTATATTTATAGGTTATTCTTATATTGGTCATATTATACCAGAATTAGGTAGACCAAAATATTATACTCATTTGAATGCTAAGATATCAGAAGTTAAATTTTATTTAGATTCATTAACAGAAATGGAATTAAAATCTAAATCAGAAAAGAAAGATATATCTACAAAGCGTCTTGCTATTGACTATGATTTTTCTGAAATATTAACGATTGGTAGTCATACAACTGAATGGAAGTATTTGGAAGGTAAATGTAATAATTTGAAATGTAATAAGAAAACATTGCAATTTCAACAATTAATGGTAAACGCGAATATTCCATTTAATGCTTCTATTGTATTAACAATTGAGGTTTCAGATAATATGGTACATTTAATAGATAAGAAAAAGGTGATTTTAAAAGATGGTGTAAATTATATTGATTTATCAGATATAATTCCAGCAAAACATATTAGATTAAATTCTAAATTTGCTGGTATTATAAATGAGCAAGGAACTTTTGCACCAGAAATTTTTGAATATAATGTTTCTGTAACAGATGGAACGTATTTTAGTTATTTTTATTGGGGAACTTATGCAGATTGGGCAAGAGGCAAATTTACGGGAGCTGTTCATATACCACCAGAAGATAGGTTAGCACAATATCCAGAGTATACAGATATTATTCATGGATAATTTATGTGTTTACGATAAGTAATAGAAGAATCCTTTAGAAATATATTTATATAATTCTAAAGGATTTTTTATTTTTATCGGCAAAATAAAATTGAAAAATAATTGATATTTTTAGTTAATAACTTGCGGATAACGGCAAAAAGTTTAGAATGAAATTGTTTTTAGTATAAAATATGTAAAAAAGTAGAGAATATGGCATTAGGTCATATCCTTTTTTAGTTAAATAGATAGTGTATAATAAAATAATATATTGATATATTTGAGAAGGGTTTATTTTATGTTGAATAAGACTATAAATTATTATGATATTAATGCTAAAGAATTTGTTGAGGGAACTTTAAATGTGGATTTTAAGGCAACTCAAGATAAGTTTATAAATAAATTGCCAGCTAAAGGTTATATTTTAGATTTTGGCTGTGGTTCTGGTAGAGATACGAAATATTTTTTAGCTAAAGATTTTAATGTAGATGCGATAGATGGTTCGATAGAACTTTGCAAAATCGCTAGTGAATATACGAAGATAAAAGTTCGTCATATGTATTTTAATGAATTATCTAGAGTAAATAAATATGATGGTATATGGGCTTGTTCTTCTATATTGCATTTATCTTTAGATGATTTAGTTGATGCTTTTAAGCGAATGAGCAAGGCTCTAAAAGATGAAGGCATAATCTATACATCATTTAAATATGGAGATTTTTCTGGTGAGCGAAACGGCAGATATTTCACAGATATGACAGAAGATAGCTTTGCCAAATTGATTGCCAATGTAGACAATCTAAAAGTAGAAGAACAATGGATAACAGCAGACGTAAGACCACAGCGAGGAAATGAAAAATGGCTCAATCTAATCTTAAGGAAGAAATAAGAGATTTTACGAATGTTTTAACTGGTGGACAGACAAAATCTAAGCAGTTATATTTTCAATTAAAAAACAGTATAGAAAAAGCAAAAAGAATAGATATCATTGTTTCATTTTTGATGGAGTCGGGAGTGCGGTTACTTCTAAAAGATTTGAAACAAGCAGTAGCTAAGAAAATACCGATAAGGATTTTGACAGGAAATTATTTAAATATAACACAGCCATCAGCATTGTATTTGATAAAACAAGAATTAAATAATCAAGTAGATTTAAGATTTTATGATGATAATACACATTCATTTCACCCTAAAGCCTATTTCTTTCATTATGATGACTATAGTGAAATATATATAGGTTCATCAAATATCTCAAGAAGTGCTTTAACTTCAGGTATTGAATGGAATTATAGATTTAATAATTTACTGGATAAAGATAGTTTTCAACAGTTTTTCACGACTTTTGAGGATTTATTTTATAATCATGCTATTGTTATCACTGATGAAGAATTATATAGATATGCTAAATACTGGCGAAAACCAGCAATAATCAAGGATTTAGAACAATATAAAACAGAAAATAAAAATATCACGCCATTAATTCAGCCAAGAGGGGTACAGATAGAAGCTTTATATGCTTTGAATAACAGCAGAAATGAAGGAGCGACAAAAGCTTTAATTCATGCAGCCACAGGCATTGGCAAAACGTATTTATCAGCATTTGACTCAGTTAATTATAAAAGAATATTATTTGTAGCACATAGAGAAGAAATTTTATATCAAGCAGTAGAAGCTTTTAAAAATGTTCGTAAATCTGAAGATTATGGTCTTTTTTATGGAAGACAAAAAGATAAAGATAAATCCATGATTTTTGCTTCTGTCATGACATTGGCTAAAGATGAATACTTAAATGAAGCATATTTTCCTAGAGATTATTTTGAATATATCATCATAGATGAATTTCATCATGCAGTTACTGCTCAATATAAAAAAATAGTGGATTATTTCAAGCCAAAATTTCTTTTAGGCTTAACTGCCACCCCAGAGCGATTAGATGGGAAAAATATATATGAATTATGTGATTATAATGTGCCTTATGAAATAACTTTAAAAGAAGCGATAAATAAAGGAATATTAGTGCCTTTTCACTATTATGGTATATATGACGAAACAGATTATTCACATTTGCATTTAGTGAAAGGTCAATATAATGAAGAAGAACTCACAAATATTTATCAAGCTAATACAAAAAGATTTGAATTGATTTATAAATATTATCAAAAATATGCTTCAAAGCAAGCTTTAGCTTTTTGTTGTTCTAAACAACATGCAGAAATGATGGCGAAAGACTTCAATAAACGAGGTATTGCTTCGGTGGCGGTCTACAGTGAAGGCAGTGGCGAGTATGCTATGGAGCGAAAAGAAGCTATAAATAAATTGAAACAAGGGCAGATAAAAGTTATTTTTTCTGTAGATATGTTTAATGAAGGTGTGGATATTCCTTCTGTAGATATGGTGATGTTTTTGCGACCTACCCAATCGCCGATTATTTTCTTGCAACAATTAGGTAGAGGACTTCGCACTTATCAAGGTAAAAAATATTTAAATGTATTGGACTTTATCGGCAATTATGTAAAAGCAGGCAAATTTATTTCGCTATTAACTGAAAGTACAACAGAAAGCAAAAGAACTTATGTATATCAAGAAAAAGATTTACCAAATGCGAGCGTAAAGCCCCTAAATTTATTTATGGGGATATAAGCTCGCTAAAAAACAATGATTCGATATCATTGT